>CAXSER010000163.1:0-6562 GCA_964236315.1 uncultured Acetobacteraceae bacterium
AGGCCGGACGCGATTCTGCACGCGGCCAACAGCGCGGCGACGCTCGCGGTGCCGCCGGCCGCCACTGGCAAGACCGAGGCGTTCCACCACGGGCTGCTGCGGCTGATCGAGGCCGCGATCGCCGCGGAGGAGGAGCTGGCCCGGCTGGGAAGCACGCGGCGCGGCGGCACGGCAGCGGGCGGCGCGCGCCGCCGCTGAGCCCGTCAGGGCGTGTCGGGGCAGGGCGGGTGCTGAGTCCTGGCCTTGCCGGCGTCCAGCGGCTACAGCCCGATGCAGCCGTGCGCTGTATACGGCCGTGACGAGCGGAAGGGTATCTCGATGCGATTTCGGGTGATGGCCGGGGTGGCCGCGGCAGCGCTGCTGGGTGTCGCAGGGACGGCGCGGGCAGAGTCGCCGGTGGTGGTGTTCGCCGCCGCCAGCCTCACCGACGCGATGGGCGACGTGGCGAAGGCCTGGGTGGCGCAGGGCCATCCGAAGCCGGTGTTCTCGTTCGGGTCGAGCGCCGCGCTGGCCCGCCAGATCGAGGCCGGCGCGCCGGCCGAGCTGTTCGCCAGCGCCGACGAGCGCTGGATGGACGACCTCGCCCGGCACGACGCCCTGCTTGCCGGCAGCCGCCGCGACGTGCTGGGCAACCGCCTGGTGCTGGTGGAGCCGAAGGCGTCGGCCGCGCCGGTGACGATCGCGCCAGCCGGGAGCGCGCCAGCCGGGAGCACGCCGGACGGCTTCGCGGGCGTGCTGGCCGGCGTGCTCGGCGCGGACGGGCGGCTCGCGGTCGGCGACCCGGCCTCGGTGCCGGCCGGGATCTACGCCGAGGAGGCGCTGCGCAGGCTCGGCGCGTGGGACGCCGTGTCGGCCCGCCTCGCGCGCTCTGACAGCGTGCGATCGGCCCTGCTGCTGGTCGAGCGCGGCGAGGCGCCGGCCGGCATCGTCTACGAGACCGACGCAACGGTCAGCCCCGGGGTCAGCGTGGCGGGCGTGTTCCCGGAGGCGAGCCATGCGCCCATCACCTACCCGTTCGCGGCGCTCAAGGGCGCCGGGCCGGAGGCGGCGGCGCTGCTGGCGTTCATGGAGGGGGCGGAGGGGATGGCGCTGTTCAGGGCGCGGGGGTTCTCGGCGCCTTGAGGAGGCAGCAAGGCCAGAGGCCCCTCCTTCAAGCATTGGGCCTCTGGACTCCGCCAAAGGCTCGCCTTTGGAATCCCTTCCTCAAGTCGAGGGATCAAAGGGTCCTCGGACCCTTTGCGGGTTCGGGCACAGCCCGACCTTGCTGACTCCCGACGAGTGGCAGGCGGTGCGCCTGACGCTGGTGGTCGCCGCCCGCAGCGTGGGGTTCGGGCTTCCGGTGGCGATCCTGGTGGCGGCCGCGATGCGCCGGCGGTTCCCGGGGCGGGGGCTGGCCGAGCTGGTGCTGCACCTGCCGCTGGTGCTGCCGCCGGTGGTGACGGGCTGGCTGCTGCTGCTGGTGTTCGGGGTGCGCGGCCCGGTGGGCGGCTGGCTGCTGGCCTGGTTCGGGGTGCATCTCGCGTTCACCACGGCCGGCGCCAGCCTGGCGTGCGCGGTGATGACGTTCCCGGTGATGGTGCGCGCGATCCGGCTGTCGCTGGACGCGGTCGACCCCGGGCTGGAGCAGGCAGCGCGCACGCTCGGCGCGGGGCGGTGGGACCGGTTCTGCACGATCACCGTGCCGCTGGCGCTGCCGGGCGTGCTGACGGGGGCGGCGCTGGCATACGCGACGTCGCTCGGCGAGTTCGGCGCGGTGATCACGTTTGCCGCCGACATTCCCGGGCGGACGCGCACGCTGCCGCTGGCGATCTACGCGGCGCTGCAGAGCCCGGGAGGGGAGGCGGTGGCGGCGCGGCTGTCGCTGGTGTCGGTGGGGCTGGCGCTGGCGGGGCTGGGGGCGGCGGAGTGGCTCGGGCGCAGGCGCAGGCCTTGATGGCGGCTGCAGGGGGACCTATTCAGCAGGGGCGCCGGTGGGGCGTCGCCAAGTGGTAAGGCAGCGGACTTTGATTCCGCCATTCGGAGGTTCGAACCCTCCCGCCCCAGCCAGGCTCCTCGCCTCGAAGCAAGCAAGGCTGGGCTCTGCCCAGACCCGCCAGAGGCTGGGCCTCTGGACTGCCTTCTCTTAAGTAGAGGCCATCCAAGGGCCCAGCCCTTGGCGGAGTTTGAGGCAGAGCCTCAACCTTGGCTTCCTACACCGGCGGCGGGTTGCGCTCCGCGAAGCCCCGCTGGTGCCAGTAGGGATAGACCGGCGTGGTGGCGCTGGCCGCGTCGAGCGTTGCGACCTGCTCCGGCGAGAGGGCCCAGCCGACGGCGCCGAGGTTCTGGCGGAGCTGCTCCTCGTTGCGGGCGCCGATGATGACGTTGGCGACGCTGGGGCGGCCGAGCAGCCAGTTCAGGGCGACCTGGGTGACGGACTTGCCGGTCTGCTCGGCGACGACGTCGAGCGCGTCGGTGACGCGATAGAGCGCCTCGTCGGCGACCTGCGGGCCCTGCTCTGAGGTCTTGTGCAGGCGGCTTCCGGCGGGGATCGGCTTGCCGCGGCCGATCTTCCCGGTCAGCCGGCCCCAGCCGAGCGGGCTCCAGACGACGCAGCCGACCTTCTGGTCCAGCGCGAGGGGCATCAGCTCCCACTCGTACTCGCGGCCGATCAGGGAGTAGTACGCCTGGTGGGCGACGTAGCGGGGCAGGTTGTAGCGCTCGGACACGGCGAGCGACTTCATCAGGTGCCAGCCGGAGAAGTTCGAGCAGCCGACGTAGCGGATCTTGCCGGCGCGCACGAGGTCGTCGAGCGCGGAGAGCGTCTCCTCGGGCGGCGTGAGCGCGTCGAAGCCGTGCAGCTGGAACAGGTCGATGTGGTCGGTGCCGAGGCGGCGCAGGGCGGCCTCGCAGGCACGGATCAGGTGGAAGCGCGAGGCGCCGACGGCGTTGGGTTCGTCGCCGGCGCGGAAGGTGGCCTTCGTCGAGATCAGCACGTCGTGGCGGCGGCCGCGGATGGCGGCGCCGAGGATCTCCTCGGCCGCACCGGCGGAGTAGATGTCGGCGCTGTCGAACAGGGTGAGGCCGTGCTCGAGGCACACGTCGACGAGGCGGGTGGCCTCGGCGACGTCGGTGGAGCCCCAGGCGCCGAAGAACTCGCCCTTGCCGCCGAAGGTGCCGGTACCGAGGCTCAGCACGGGGACGCTGAAGCCTGATCCGCCGAGGCGACGGTGTTCCATGTGGTTGCTCCTGTGCGGGCGTGTCTCGCAGGCGGCCCGGAGGTGCAACGCGGCAGGCGGGCGATGGTGGCGGGCGGGCGTGGCGGGGCGGGAGTCCGGCCGTGGTCGGTCCGCGGGGAGGCGAGACGGCCGCGATGGCGTCCCGTTTGCGGTGCGGCGGGTTAATACGCGACCTGCTTCGTGCGGGTTGTAAACAGTCTGACTTTTTCGGCACAAGGCGGCTCCTGCGGGCTACCCAGGTTGTGCGGAAGGGGATCGTCATGTATCAAAGCGACGTGCAAATCACAGCCCTGCCATCATAGCGTGCTGACGGGACCGCCACTGCCGGCTGCCCGCCAGCGGCGCGCCCCGTGTCAGGGCGCGCCGGGACGCCGGGCGGGTCCGTTCGTGGACGTGATGAACGACGTGCGGCGCGGGGTTGATCCCGCCCGTCGCGGGCTGCGGCGCCAGGGCGGCGTCGGGACGATCGACAGGGCTGAGGTTCGGCGGCGCGCCGGTCCGGCCCGAGCTGCAACAATCCGGCTGCCGGCCCGGCCGTCCGGACCACCACGAGGGACGCCATGAGCGACGCAAGCAACACCGCCACCAGCACGGCCACCGGTTCTCCCATTCCGCCCGTGCCAGTCGCCTATGCGGTGCAGGCGGACACCAGCCTGGCGACGGCGGTGGGCGTGAACGTCGCGACCGTCGGCACGATGACCGCGGCGGAGCTTACGGCGCTGGGCATCGGCACGGTGCGGACCACGGTGACCACGGCCGCCGAGGCGAGCGCGCTGGAGACGCTGGCGGCGGGGGGAATCAAGTTCGACCTGGTGCTGGGGCAGACCCAGACCGTGGCCGAGTTCATGGGCTACGCCGACACGATCGATCGCACGACGCTGACCACCGCCGGTTCTGGCGGCGCCATGTCGAACTCGGTGGTCGCGGTGGAGGGGCCGGACCTGACGACCGCCGCGGCGGTGGCCGCCTACACCTACACGATCGCCGGCAACACGAACGACACGTTCGGCGCCGCGGGGGGGGCGGCAAGCGGCATCGCGGGCGGCGACTACGCCACGGTGGAGCTGTTCCAGGCGGCGACCAATCGCGCCGTCAGCAACCCGAGCCAGACCGGCACGTCCACTACCGGCACCACCGCAGCTGCCTACAGCGCGGGCAACAGCGCCACCGCGATCGCCGGCGTCGAGGTGCTGGCCTACAGCACGACCGGCACGGTGCCGTCCTCGGGGCCCAACGACAGCACCGTCGGATCCTACGTGAGCGCGCTCAACCTTAACCTCGGCAACGCGCCCGTGGACGAGCCGGATGCCGCGGCGCTCACCGCCGCGGACCAGACGGCGGCCACGATCGCACACGGCTACAACCTGCCCGGGCCGCTGACGGCGGTGGTCAGCCAAGCGGGCGCCTCCTCGGCGGGCGGGCTGCTGGACCTGCTGCTCGACACCCGAGCCTCCGTGGCCGGAACCACCTCGGCTACTGGCACGGCGACCGCGACCGTCGCGCCGACGACCATGACCTTCTTCTCGTCGCTGGCCGCCTCGACCGGCACCAGCGCCACGGGGACCCCCACGGCCCCCACGGCGATCAGCCTGTTCGACGCGGGCGGCACCCTCACCGCGGCCGGCACGGCGCTGAACAACCTCGAGAAGATCCTCGTCACGACGACCACCTTCCCGACGCCGACCGCCACGGCGGCGACCACCCTGTCGCTCACCGTCGGCACCTACACGGCGATGACGCAGGTCGCCACCAACGTCGCGGTGTTCGCGGCCGCCGGCAGCGGCGACAACATCGTGTGGTGGGACAACGTCGACTCCGCGACCGGCACCGCCGGCCACGGCGCGGCGACGCTGGGCTTCAACCAGGTCGAGAGCAGCGTCCTGGTGTACGACCCGACCAAGGGCGCCTCGGCGATCGGCACCTACGCAAACATCAGCAGCCTCGACGTCACCAACTTCGGCGACGGGCCGCTGGTGGTGCAGATCTCCAACGTGGCCGGCACGGCTGCCGCCATGGCCAGCGTGGTCGGCACCTACGCCGGTGTGAGCGCCACGGCCACGTCCACCGTGACCGGCGGGTCGGGCGGCGGCACCACCACCGTGACCGGCGGCAGCGGCGGCGGCACGACCACGATGACCGGCGGGTCGGGCGGCGGCACCACCACGATGACCGGCGGCAGCGGCGGCGGCACGACCACCATGACCGGCGGCTCGGGCGGCGGCACGACCACGATGACGGGCGGCACCGGCGGGGTCACCTCCTCGGCGGGCGCCTCGGGCAACGTCACGCTGACGTCGACGGCGTCGATGGGCAACACGATCACCGTGCCGGCGACCGGCACCGTCATCGTCAACAGCCTGGGCACCGACACGGTGCAGGCCGGCGGCGGGCTCGACGTGGTGTATGCGTCGGGGACCTCGGCCACCGTGACCGGCGGCTCGGGCAACCTGATCTTCGTCGCCGGCACCGGCAGCTACACGGCGGGCGGCGGCACCGGCAACGACGTGCTCTACGGCAACAGCGGCACCTCGGTGCTGACCGGCGGCGGTACCGGCAGCTCGATCCTGGTGGCGGGCACCGGCAACACCACGCTGCAGGGCGGCGCCGGCAGCAAGGCGGTCATGTTCGGCGGCACGGCGTCCAACAGCTTCACCGGCTCGACCGGCGGCGCCGACACCCTGATCGGCGGCAGCGGCAGCAACACCTTCACCATGACCGGCGGCGACATCGCGTTCGGCGGCTCCAACGGCGGCGACACCTTCAACACCGGCACCGCGGCGGCGCTGATCGTCGAGGGGCCGGGCACCGAGCAGGTCAACCTGGGCGGCGGCGCCGCCACGGTGTTCGGCGGCACCGGCACCGACACCTACTCGTTCACCAAGGGCCTCGGCGGCAGCGCCAGCATCATCGGCTTCAAGGCCGGCGACAGCCTGGACCTGACCGGGGGCTTCACCTCGGCCGATGCCACCTCGGCCGTGGGCTCCGCGACCACCGGGTCGTTCGGCACCGTGCTGCACCTGACCGACGGCACCACGATCAACGTGTTCGGCACGACCGTGACGACCGCGCAGATCCGCGTGACCTGACCTCCGGCGGCCGGGCTGGAGCGGGGCGGCGGCAGCGATGCCGCCGCCCTTTTTCTTGGGGGCGTTCCGGGCGTGCCCTGGTTGCGCTGCGCCCGCGCCACGCTGGCGCCTTGCCCGCCTGGCATGCCGGGCGTCGTGGCCGCCCCCCGTGGGCCGGCGCAGCAGGGAGCAGGGACATCATGGCAAGGCGGGGCGGCGTGCAGTGCCTGGTGCTGGCGTGCGCGGTGCTCGCCGCCGCGGCGGGAGGCGCCGCGCATCCGG
>CAXSER010000164.1:0-6542 GCA_964236315.1 uncultured Acetobacteraceae bacterium
CCACGATCGCGGAAGCCGCCCGCGCCGTGGACCCCGACGCCGCCACGCGCGCCGCCGCCGCGCTCGCCTCCCGCGTCCACGTGTTCGGCGAGGTGCTGGCCTGGGGCGGCGCCGGCCCCTGAGGCAGGCCCGGCCGAAGCCCCGCCCCTGGCTCCGTCGCCGACGTGCAGGGGCCGGCCGACCCCCCATCCCCCTGGCACCGGTCCTGGCGGATCGGCCCGCAGCCCCCGGCGACCCGCCCGGGCCGCCGGAACCGGCAGCGGCGGGAGCGCCCCGCCCCCCGCCTCACCCTCCCTCGTCCGCCCTGGCGTCGAACGCCCGCCGCGCCTGCTCCACCACCGGCAGGTGCGCGAACGCCCAGGTCCCGATCCCCTCCAGCGGCACCCGCAGCGAGTGCCCCAGCGCCGTCAGCTCGTACTCGACCCGCGGAGGCACGGTCGGCAGCACCGTGCGCGTCACCAGCCCGTCGCGCTCCAGCCCGCGCAGCGTCAGCGTCAGCATGCGCTGCGACACCCCGCCCACCAGGCGCTTCAGCTCGTTGAACCGCCGCGGCCCCCCGGCCAGCATCATCACCACCAGCACCGTCCACTTGTCGCCCACCCGCGACAGGATCGACGTCACCGCCGCGCACGCCCCCGGCGGACTCGCCCCGCCACCCTCGTCCCCAGGCTCCGTCACCGCCACGACCTCCCGACAGACACGGCACTGCAGGCAAGCAAGGTCGAGGCTCTGCCTCGAACTCCGCCAAGGGCTGGGCCCTTGGATCGCCTTCCCTTAAGTGAAGCTAGTCCAGGGCGGCTCGCCCTGGCGGGTCCGGGCAGAGCCCGGCCTTACGTCCCCCGCAGATCCGGCGCCGTCGCCTCCTCCCCCAGCGCGGCGACCGCCGCCTCCAGCGCAATCACCTCCTGCGCCTGGCTCCCGAGCCTGCGGATCGCCACCGTCCCCTCCTCCGCCGCCCGCCGCCCCACGACCAGCAGCACCGGCACGTGCGCCAGGCTGTGCTCGCGCACCTTCGCGTTGATCTTCTCGTTGCGCACGTCCACGCGCACCGACAGCCCCGCCGCCCGCAGCCGCCCGGCGACCACCTCCGCGTACGGGTTCGCGTCCGAGACGACGGTCGCCACCACCGCCTGCACCGGCGCGAGCCACAACGGGAAGCGCCCCGCGTACTGCTCGATGAGGATGCCGATGAACCGCTCGAAGCTGCCCAGGATCGCCCGGTGCAGCATCACGGGCCGATGCTTCCCGCTGTCCTCGCCCACGAACGACGCGTCGAGCCGCTCCGGCAGCACGAAATCCACCTGCAGCGTGCCGCACTGCCAGTCCCGCCCGATCGCGTCGCGCAGCACGAACTCCAGCTTCGGCCCGTAGAACGCGCCCTCCCCCGGGTTGACCTCGTACTCCACCTCGGCGATCGCGCACGCCTCGCGCAGCGCCGCCTCCGCGCGGTCCCACACGTCGTCCTCGCCGGCGCGGCTGTCCGGCCGGTCCGCGAACTTCACCCGGAAGCTCTCGAAACCGAAGTCCGCGTACACCGAGCGCAGCAGCGCCACGAACCGTGCCGTCTCCTCCGCCACCTGCGCCTCGGTGCAGAAGATGTGCGCGTCGTCCTGCGTGAAGCTGCGCACCCGCATCAGCCCGTGCAGCGCCCCGGACGGCTCGTAGCGGTGGCACGCCCCGAACTCCGCCATCCGCAGCGGCAGCTCGCGATACGAACGGAGCCCCTGGTTGAAGATCTGCACGTGGCACGGGCAGTTCATCGGCTTGAGCGCGAGGTCCTTCTCCTCGTCCTCCACCCGCGCCACGAACATGTGCTCGCGGTACTTCTCCCAGTGCCCCGAACGCTCCCACAGCCCCCGGTCCACCAGCTGCGGCGTGCGCACCTCGCCGTACCCCGCCCCGTCCAGCCTGCGGCGCATGTACGCCTCGCAGGTCCGGTACAGCCGCCACCCCTTCTCGTGCCAGAAGGCGCTGCCCACCGCCTCCTCCTGGAAATGGAACAGGTCCATCTCCCGCCCGATGCGCCGGTGGTCGCGCCGCTCCGCCTCCTCCAGCCGGTGCAGGTGCGCGTCCAGCTCCTTCTGGTCGCGCCACGCCGTCCCGTAGATCCGCGACAGCATCGGGTTGCGATGGTCGCCGCGCCAGTACGCGCCGGCCACCTTCATCAGCCTGAACGCCGCGCCGACGTCCGCCGTGCCCCGCATGTGCGGCCCGCGGCACAGGTCCACCCACGCCCCCTGCCGGTACAGCGTGATCACCTGGTCCGCCCCGAGGTCGCGGATCAGCTCCGCCTTGTACGCCTCGCCGCGCGCCTCGAAGAACGCCGTCGCCTCGTCGCGATCCCACACCTCGCGCACGAACGCCGCGTCGCCCGCGATGATCTCGCGCATCCTGGCCTCGATCGCCGGGAAGTCGTCCGTGGTGAACGGCACGTCGCGCGCGAAGTCGTAGTAGAACCCGTCCTCGATCGACGGCCCGATCGTCACCTGCGTGCCGGGGAACAGCGACTGCACCGCCTCGGCGAGCACGTGCGCCGTGTCGTGCCGGATCAGCTCCAGCGCCTCCGGATCGCGGCGCGTGACGAACCGCACCGCCGCGTCCGCCTCGATCTCTCGCGCCAGATCCACCAGCGCGCCGTCCACCCGCATCGCCAGCGCCGCCTTGGCCAGCCCCGGCCCGATGTCGGCGGCCAGCGTGGCCCCGGTCACCGGACCCTCGAAGCGGCGGACGGACCCGTCGGGCAGGGTGATCGCGGGCATGGCACGGCTCCTTGGAACGACAGATCGCCCGCATCCTAGCCGCGTGCCCGGGTGGAGGCGACAGGAAGGGCAAGGCCAGGCGCAAGGACAAGGAAGCGAGTTCTCTTTCAAAGAGAAGAACCAGAAAACTTTGCCCACAAGACTCCTTGCCGACGGCGGAGGACCGGGACCCGATGTGCAAAAGTCTTTTTGCTTCTTTTTCTTCAGAAAAAGAAGGCTTCCTGCCTTGCCTGCTCCCTCACCCCGGCACGCTGTGCGCCTCCGCGACCAGGTGGAAGAACCGCCCCCTGAACGGCGCCAGCACCTCCAGCGTCAGGGCGTGCGAGCGTTCCTTGATGTCGGAGGCGAGGGAGCGGTCCAGGCTGGCGTGGTCCGCGAAATCCATCTCCAGGATCATCACGACCGGGATGGCGCCGGGGTCGGACTCGCGCACGCGGTGCACGCGCACGTCGAGAACCTCGGGGAAGGTGCGCCAGACGGGCTCCAGCCTGTCGCGCACGGCGGCGAAGAAGGCGTCCTCGTCCGTGCCGGGCGCGAGCGCGCCCTCGTAGATCGCGGTCCGGGTCAGCATGGGGGGCTCCTGCGGCATGGTATGGGGCACGACGCGCGAGGGGGTGCCGGGTTCGTGCGCGCGACGGATGCGGGCGGCGTGCGTTGGAAGGTCGCCAACCACGGGAGACGACCATGAAGCTCTATTTCGCGCCGGGCGCATGCAGCCTGGCCGACCACATCGCGCTGCACGAGGCGGGGCTGTCGTTCGAGCACGAGAAGGTGGACCTCAAGACGAAGCGGACGGAAGGCGGAGTCGATTTCGCCACCATCAACCCGAAGGGCTACGTGCCGGCGCTGACGCTCGATTCGGGGGAGACGCTGAGCGAGAACATCGCGATCCTGGACTGGATCGCGCACCAGGACACCAGGCTCGCGCCCTCGGGGCCGATGGGGCATACGCACCTGCTGGAGGCGCTCGCCTTCATCTCGACCGAGATCCACAAGAGCTTCAAGCCGTTCTTCGCGGGCGCCGATGACGACGCCAAGGCGAAGGCCGGCGAGATGATCGCGAAGCGGATGCAGTACCTGGCCGACACGATGCAGGGGGAGTACCTGCTCGGGCCGGCCGTGAGCGTGGCCGACTGCTACCTGTTCGTCATGCTGCTCTGGGCGAGGAAGTTCGAGGTCGAGCCGCCTGCGCCGCTGGTGGCGTTCCGCGAGCGCATGATGGCGCTGCCGTCCGTGAAGAAGGCGATGACGCACGAGGGGCTCGTCTAGCCGCCAGGCCGCGCACAAGAACAAGGTGAGGGAAGCAAGCGAGTTCTTTTTTGAAAAAAAGAACCAAAAAACTTCTGCCCACAAGGCCCTTTTCCGGCAGGCAAGCCCGGGACCCGATGTGGAAAAGTCTTTCTGCTTCTTTTTCTTCAGAAAAAGAAGGCCTTGCTTCCTGTCGCCTTCACCCCAGCGCCGCCAGCACCGCCTCCACCTCCAGCTCCGCCAAGTCACGCGCCCGCACCACCCGCACGCCCGGACCCCGCGGTGCCGTCAGCGCCGGGTCGCTGTCGGCCCCGAACAGCACCGCGCAGCGCAGACCCAGCGCCGCGGCCAGGTGCATCGGGCCGGTGTCGTTGCCCACGGCCGCCGCCGCCGCCGACAGCACGGCCGCGAGCCCGGGCAGGTCGGTCCGTCCCACGAGGTCGACCGCGCCGGGGCACTCCGCCACGACCGCCGACCCCAGGGCCGCGTCCCCCGGGGCGCCGACGACCACGGGCGTCATCCCGCGCTCAGCCATCGCCCGCCCGAGCTGCGCGAACCGGGCCGCGGGCCAGCGCTTGGCCGGGCGGTGCGGTGCGGCGCCGGGCACCAGCACCGCGTATCCGGCCGGAAGCGCGGGCGCCCGGCCCGCCGCCACCAGCCAGCCGAGGTCGGGCCAGGCGAACGCCCCCACACCCACACCGGCGTCGCGCAGCTGCCCCGCCTGCCGCTCGATCGTGTGCATCCCGTCGCGCCCCGGGTCCGCGTGCGGCAGCGAGCACCCCGCCGCCACCCCCGACCACGCCGGCCGCCCCGCAAGGGCAAAATACCGCGACGACCGCCCCGACGTCTGCAGGTCGTACACCAGCCCGAACCCCCGCAGCGCGCGGCGCAGCCGCCACAGCCCCGCCAAGTCCCACGCCCGCGGCCGCGCATCGGCCACCACCTCGTCGAACCACGGCGCCAGCCGCCCCAGCCCCGCGAACGGCGCCGTCGTCAGCAGCGTCACACGCGCGCCGGGATGGTGCGCCCGGATCGCCGCGAACGCCGGGAACGACAGCACGAAATCGCCGAGCGCGCCGAGACGGATCACGAGGATGCGCAGGCAAGGTCGAGGCCCATCGCTTGGGAAGCAGGGCTCAAACTCCGCCAAAGGCTCGCCTTTGGAATCCATCACTTAAGGATAGGGTTTCCAAAGGGCTCGGCCCTTTGGCGGGTTTGGGCAGAGCCCAACCTTCCTTCACTTCAGCAGCTCGTTGTACACGCCCAGCGTGCTCGCCTGCATCCGCCCCGCCGTGAACCCCGCCAGCACCGCCCCTCGCGCCTGCGCCCCCAGCGCCGCGCGCTCCCCCTCGCCCAGCCCCAGCACCACCGACAGCGTCGCCGCCAGCGCCCCCGCGTCCCCCGCCGCCACCCGCCACCCCGTCGCGCCCGGCTCGATCGTCTCCGCGGCCCCCCCGCCCTCGGCCGCGATGACGGCGCGCCCCATCGCCTGCGCCTCGATCACCACGCGCCCGAACGGCTCCGGCCGCAGCGACGCGCTCACCACCGCGTCCGCCAGCATCAGCGCCGCCGGCATGTCCTCGCAGTGCCCGGCCATGCGCAGCCGCCCGCCGATCCCGAGCCGCTCCGCCTCCGCCACCAGCTCCGCCGCGTAGCGCCCGCGCGCGTCCCCCCCGCCGACCAGCACCACGCACACGTCCGCGCGCCCCAGCCGCGCCACCGCGTCCAGCAGCACGGAGTGCCCCTTCCACCGCACCAGCCGCCCCGGCAGCATGACCACGCGCGCCCCCTCCGGCAGCCGCCACGCCGACGCCAGCCGGTGCACCCGCTCCCCCGACACCACCGCCGGGTCGAACGCCGCCACGTCCACGCCGCGGGGGATGACCCGCAGCCGGTCCGCCCCCACCCCGTGCCGCGCCGCGACCTGCTCCGCCACGAACCCGCTGATCGCGATCACCCGGTCGCCGCGCGCCAGCACCGCGTTGTACTGCCGCTTGAGCGGGAACTCCTCGCCGTGCACCCCGTGCCAGGTCGTCACGAACGCCACGCCGGTGCGCCGCGCCGCCAGCCACCCCGACCACGCCGGCGCCCGCGAGCGCGCATGCAGCAGCGACACCCCCTCGGCCCGCACCAGCGCCGCCAGCCGCCCCGCGTTGCGCCACACGCTCAGCGGGTCCTTGGTCATCAGGTCGAGCCAGACGTGCGTGCCCCCGGCGTGCTCGACGAGCCGGACCATCGGCCCGCCCGCGCTCGCCACCAGCGCCCGCCCCCCGGCGCGCACCACCGCCTCGACCATCTCCACCGTGCCCCGCTCCACCCCGCCCGCGGCCAGCGACGGCAGCACCTGCAGCACCACGGCCCCGCGCGGCAGCATCGGCAGCGCCACGTCGACGGGCGGCGGAAGGGTGCGGATCAGCATGGCGGCGGCCCATAGCACGCACGCGGCCCCGCAGCCACGCGGGGCGTGGCCGGCAGGAAGGCAAGGCAAGGCAAGGCCAGAGGCTCTGCCTCTGGACTCCGCCAAAGGCTCGCCTT
>CAXSER010000165.1:0-6537 GCA_964236315.1 uncultured Acetobacteraceae bacterium
GGGGGGGGGGGGCGGGGGGGGGGGCCCCGGGTGGGGGGGGGGGGGGCGGGTGCCGGTGTGGGCCGGGGGCGGGCCGGACCTGGTCGTGGGCGGGGCGGGCGGCGCCTACGTGCAGGCCGGCGCGGGGAGTGCCACCGTGTTCGCCAGAGCCGGCGCGACGCTGGTCGCCTTCGTGGCGGGGCAGTCCGGGGGCAGCGTGGTGGTGGAGGGGTTCAGGCCGGGGACGGACCATGTCGCGGCCCGCGGCTACGCCTCCGCACCGGTCGCCTCGGAGGCGGGGGGCGGCACAGTGCTGGCGTTCTCCGACGGCGGGCGGGCGGTTCTCGCGGGGGTGGCGAGCCTGCCGGGCGGGACGTTCGTCTGAGCGCACGACGCGGCACCGCTTCCTGCCGCGCCGTGCTAGCGTCCGGGCATGAGCGAGGAAGCGCATGTCCTGGTGGTCGACGACGACGCCCGGCTGCGGGCCCTGCTGTCGCGCTACCTCACCGAGAACGGCTTCCGCGTGACGACCGCCGACCATGCCGAGGACGCTCGGGCCAAGCTCGCGTTCCTGCAGCCGGACCTGGTGGTGCTCGACGTGATGATGCCCGGCGAGACGGGGCTCTCGCTCACGCAGTCGCTGCGGGCCGCGGGCGGCGGGCCGCCGGTGCTGCTGCTCACCGCGCGCGGGGCGCCGGACGACCGGGTCGCGGGGTTCGAGGCGGGGGCGGACGACTACCTCGGCAAGCCGTTCGACCCGCGCGAGCTGCTGCTGCGGCTGCGTGCGATGCTGCGCCGCACCGCGCCGGCGCCCGCGGCCCCGGCGGCGGAGCACCTGCGCTTCGGGCCGCTGTCGTTCGACGTGGCGCGCGCGGAGCTGGCGGGGCCGGAGGGCGTGGTGCACCTGACCGGGGGCGAGGCCGCGCTGCTGTCGGCGCTGGCACGGGCGCCGGGGCAGGTGCTGTCGCGCGAGGAGATCGCGCAGGCGCTGGGCACGGACGAGTCGGGGGAGCGCGCGGTCGACGTGCAGGTCACGCGGCTGCGGCGCAAGCTGGAGGCGGACCCGAGGGAGCCGCGGTTCCTGCACACGGTGAGGGGGCGGGGATACGTGCTCAAGCCGGGAGGATGAGGGTGGTCCGGCAAGCAAGGCCAGAGGCTCTGCCTCTGGACTCCGCCAGGGCGAGCCGCCCTGGACTGGTTTCTCTAGGTGATGGGATCAAAGGGTCCTCGGACCCTTTGCGGGTCTGGGCAGAGCCCAGCCCTGCTTCCTTTCCATGACCGCGTCCCTGCGCCGCGTGCTGCCGCGGACCCTGCTGGGCCGCTCGCTGCTGATCATCCTGATCCCGCTGGTGCTGGTGCAGGGGGTGACGCTGTTCATCTTCTACGGCAGCCACCTCGACCTGATCTCGCGCCGGCTGGCCACGGCGGTCGCGGGCGAGGTCGCGCTGGTCACAGAGATGGTGGGGCGCGACGGCAGCGACGCGGCGCGCGAGGCGACCCTGGCGCTGGCCCGCGACGAGTTCGAGATCGGCATGCGGCTGCGGCCGGGCGCGGTGCTGGCGCCACGCACGCAGGTCAACGTGCTCGGGCCGATGGACGACGACCTCGGTGCCAGTCTCGCGGCCAAGCTGCGCCGGCCGTTCCACATGGACTGGACGTCGGACCCGCAGTCGGTGCTGCTGCAGGTCCAGCTGGTGCAGGGCGTGCTCGACGTCGAGGTGCCGCGCAAGCGCCTCTACACCAGCATGATCTACGTGTTCGTGCTGTGGATGGTGGGCACGGGGGTGCTGCTGTACGGGATCGCGGCGCTGTTCATGCGCAACCAGGTGCGCGCGATCCGCAGGCTGGCCAAGGCGGCGGAGGCGTTCGGCATGGGGCGCGACCAGGGGCCGATCCGGCCGGAGGGCGCGGTCGAGGTCAGGCGCGCGGCCACCGCGTTCAACCGCATGCAGGAGCGCATCCGACGCTTCCTCGCGCAGAGGACGGAGATGCTGGCGGGCGTGAGCCACGACCTGCGCACGCCGCTGACTCGGCTGCGCCTCGCGCTGGCGATGCAGCCGGGGATCGACGCCGGGGACGCGGCGGACATGACCGCGGACCTGGAGGAGATGGAGCGCATGATCGAGGGCTACCTGGCCTTCGCGCGCGGGGAGAGCACGGAGCAGGCGCGGCTCGTGGACCTGTCGGCGCTGCTCGACGAGGTGGCGGCCGGCGCGCGGCGGGCGGGGGCGCGGGTGTCGCTGGACACGCCGGCGGGGCTGAGCCTCGCGCTGCGGCCGGACGCGGTGCGGCGCGCTGTGACCAACCTCGTGGACAACGCGCGCCGGCACGGGCGCAACGTGGCGCTCGCCGCGCTGCCGCAGGAGCGGGGCGTGCTGGTCACCGTGGACGACGACGGGCCGGGGGTGCCGAGGGCGCGGCGAGAGGACGTGTTCCGCGCGTTCCAGAGCGGCGCCGGGGGGGGCACGGGGCTCGGGCTGACGATCGCGCGCGACATCGTGCGCGCGCACGGCGGGGACATCGTGCTGGAGGACAGCCCGCTCGGGGGGCTGCGGGCCTGCATCCGGCTGCCGGTCTGAATCAGGCAAGGCCGGGCGCTGCCCGGACCCGCCAGGGGGGGAGCCCCCCCTGGACCGGCACAATGGCAGGTGGAGGTTCAGCCGCCGGCGTTGCCCTGCTGGTGCAGGATCGTCTTGACCTCGTCGACGGCCTCCATGAAGCGGCTGTTGAGCAGGCCGACCGCCTCGCTGTTGGAGCGCTGGATCAGCTCGCTCAGCTCGCGCATGTTGGTCACGGCGCGCTCGTAGGACTGCTTGAGCAGCTCGGCCTGCTTGGCGGCCTTGTCCTGCGGGGCCTCGGGGGTGGTGGCCTGGCGCATCGTGTCGGTCAGCTCCGACATGGTCTGCTGCATGATCTCCATGTGGCGGCGCGCGACGGTCTGCGCACCCTCCAGCGCCACGCGGTTGGCGGCGGACAGAGTCTCCATGTTGCGACGGTGCGCGGTCATCAGCACCGTCATGTCGGGCAGCGCGGGCGTCTTCATCTGCGAGAACATGCGGTTCATCTCGGCGAGCGCCTTGGACTGTGCCTCGGCGGCGACGCGGCCGAACTCGGAGACGGCGCCGGCGGCGGCACGGGCGGCGTCCGGGGCGGGGGGCTTGTCCGACATGGGTGGTCCTCCTGGTTCACGCGGGAGTCGGGGCTGGCCACGCTTCCACGCCGGCCGCAGTGGCCGTGGCGCACTCTGCCGCGCAAGCCGTTGCGGGAGCAACACGCGGAGGAAGAAAGGAAGGTTGAGGCTCTGCCTCAAACTCCGCCAAAGGCTCGCCTTTGGAAACCTGGACTTAAGGAAGGCCGGTCCAGGGGCGGCTCGCCCCTGGCGGGTTTGGGCAGAGCCCAAGCTTCCTTGCTTGCTACACCGCCGGCGAGCTGGGCGGCGGCACCTCGGGCGGCAGCGGCGGCAGCTCGGGGGGCACGTCCTGCACCATGCCGGGCGGCAGCGGGTCGTCGCCGAGGTCGATCACCCCGTCCAGGCCGTCGTCGCCGCGGCCGACCATCTCCTCGGCCTGCATGGCGCGCGACAGGGCCTTGTCGAGCGAGGCCATGGTGGCGGTGAGGTCGACGCTGTCGTCGCGGGTCCAGGCGCGCAGCACGTAGAACCAGGCGGCGGTCAGGCCGTCGGTGCGCAGGCGGCCGAGCACGCCGCCCGTCGGCACCCCGGCGGCGTCGAGCATCCAGCGCATGCTGTCCCGCGTGGCGGCGGCCAGCAGCAGGGAGGCGCCCGGGCGCAGCGGCAGGGCGCGCAGCAGGGCGAGCACGCCGCCGCGGTGCTGCTGCAGGGCATCGAAGCGTGCCATCAGCAGGTCGAACAGCTGCTCGCGCGGCGCCATGGCGGCGGAGGACGCGGCGGCGGCGAGCGCGGCCTGGTCGGCGAGGCTGCCGAAGCGCAGCAGAATGGCGCCGCGGCCGGGGAAGCGGGCGCGGGCGCGGTCGAGCGCGAGGCCCGCCTGGCGGGCGGCACCGGCGACGCTGACGCGCTCCCATCCCGCGGCCTCGGCGATGTCGAAGGCGCTGCCGATCAGGGCGGCGTCGAAGGCGCGGTCGTCGAGGGCCGGGGTCTCCGACGCGGACCGGTGGGTCTTGTGCTTGCTCATGGGCGCGACATGGGAACGCGGGTCCTCTTTGACAGCGGCCAGGTGGCGCTACCCGGCGGCCAGTTCGCGGGCGCGGGCGATCGCGGCGCCGACGGCCTCGTGCAGCAGGGCGGGCCAGGCGGGCGCGGCCATCAGCACGGCGAGCGCGCGCTCGGTGGTGCCGCGCGGGCTGGTGACGGCCTGGCGCAGGACGGCGGCGTCCTGGGGCCGGGCGGCGAGCAGGGCGCCGGAGCCGGAGACGGTGCGGCGCGCCAGCTCCCGGGCCAGGTCGGGGGGCAGGCCGTGGGCGACGCCCTCGCGCTCCAGCAGCTCGGCGAGCAGGAACACGTAGGCCGGGCCGCCGCCGGAGATCGCGGTCACGGCGTCGAGCATGGGCTCCTCGTCGACCCAGGCGACCGCGCCCACGGAGCGCAGCAGGCGGTCGCACAGGGCGCGTGCCGCCGCGTCGACGCCGGCGCCGGCGAAGGCGACGCTCATGCCCTGGCCGATGGCGGCGGGGGTGTTGGGCATCGCGCGCACCACGCCGGGGCGGCCGAGCAGGCCCTCCAGCCCGGCCACGGTCCAGCCGGCCATGATGGAGAGCACGGGCGCCGCGCCGAAGCGGGCCAGCGCGGGGAGCACGGCCGCGGCCATCTGAGGCTTGACGGCGAGCACCACCAGCGATGGGCGGAAGTCGCCGGGCGCCTCGGCGAGGGAGGCGACGAAGCGGTGCCCGCCCGTGTCCGGGGCCGCGGCGGGATCGACGACGACGGAGGGCGCCAGGCCCTGCTCGCGCCAGCCCGAGAGCATGGCGCCGCCCATCTGGCCGCAGCCGACCAGCAGCAGCGGCGGGATCGCGCCCTCCCCTGCCCCCACGGGGTCAGGCCTCGCCCACGCACTCCAGCATCGCGGCGGCCATCGCCTCCGCCGGGCTCTTGCCGCCCCACAGCACGAACTGGAACGCGGGGTAGAAGCGCTCGCACTCGGTGATGGCAATGTCGACCATGTCCTCCAGGCTCTCCGCCGACGCACCCTGCCCGCCGCGCAGCAGCATCGCATGGCGGAACAGCGGCATGCCGTCGTCGCTGTCCATGCCGAAGTGGCCGATCCACAGCCGCTCGTTGGCGAGCGCCAGCAGCTCGAACAGCGCGCCGCGCCGGGGTGCCGGGACCTTGAGGTCGAAGGTGCAGGTGAAGTGCATCGCGCTGATCTCGCGCGACCACGAGAAGTAGAGGCCGTAGTCGCACCACTTGCCGGGCGCCTCGGCGGCCATCTCGGAGTCCGAGCGGCGGTCGAACGCCCAGTCGTTGGCGGCGATGATCCGCTCCACGGCGTCGAGCGGGTTGGCGACGGGTGTGGCGGTGGATTGCAGCAGGGCGGACATGCGGGTCTCCCTGTTGGAGGGGGGCCTGGGCGGGCCGGAGCGCAATCCCGACTCGTGGTGCCGCCGAGCCTACCGGGGGTCCGGGCCCGGTCGCAAGCGGCGGACCGAGCGGCATATGCGGACGCGAGGGGCAAAGGGGAAGGCCGGGCCCTGCCGGACCCGCTCCCGCTCCAGGATGGGGGCGAGCCGCCCCTGGACCGGCGACTGGAAAGGAAGGTCAGGCGTCGAGGCGGGTGGCCAGCTCCTCCAGGGTGGTGGCGGTCACGTCCCAGTCCTGCTCGGCGTGCAGGTCGGCGGCCTGCGCGGGGCCGTACTCGGTCGGGCGGGCCACGAAGCCGGTGCGCAGGCCCAGGGCGCGCGCGGCGGCCAGGTCGGAGTTGTGGGCGGCGACCAGCATCACCTCGTGGGGGGCGAGGCGCAGCAGGCGGCAGGCGCCGAGGTAGGTCTCGGGGTCGGGCTTGTAGTGGCCGAACAGGTCGGTGCCGAACACCATGTCCCACGGCAGGCCCGCGCGCTTCGCCATCGCCACCAGCAGCGCCACGTTGCCGTTGCTCAGCGGCGCCAGGGTGAAGCGCGCGTGCAGCCGCGCCAGGCCGGGCAGCGTGTCGGGCCAGGGGTCGAGCTCGCGCCACAGCAGCGCCAGGCGGTCCAGCGTCGGGGCGTCCAGGGCAAAGCCGCGCTCGTCGCACAGGGTCGCGAGGCTGGAGCGGTGCAGGTCGTCGAGCACCGTCCAGGGCAGCTCGCCGCGGCGCACGCGGTCCATCGACGGGCGGTACGCGCCGCGCCAGGCGTCGACCAGCGAGGTCCAGTCGGCGTCGATCCCGCTCTCGCGGCCGAAGGCGTCGAGGTGGCGGACCAGGCTGGTGCGCCAGTCGACCACGGTGCCGAACACGTCGAACAGCAGGGCCCGCACGGGGGAGGTCGCGTCGGTGGGCATCGTCGTTCCTTCCGGGGATGGCGAAGGCTGCGTGGGGGGGCCCGAAGGAAGCAAGGCCGGGCTCTGCCCGGACCCGCCAGAGGCTGGGCCTCTGGACTGCCTTC
>CAXSER010000166.1:0-6511 GCA_964236315.1 uncultured Acetobacteraceae bacterium
GCGTCGGCCTGCGGCGCGGCCGCCTTCTGCGCCGGAGCGGCGTCCGCGCTCTCGCCCTCCGCGGCCAGAGTGGCGATCGGGGTGTTGACGGCCACGCCGTCGGTGCCCTCCTCGACCAGGATTGCGGCCAGCCTGCCCTCGTCGACGGCCTCGACCTCCATCGTCGCCTTGTCCGTCTCGATCTCGGCGACCACGTCGCCCGCGGACACGTCGTCGCCGACCTTGACCAGCCAGCGCGACAGCTTGCCCTCGGTCATCGTGGGGCTGAGCGCCGGCATCAGGATCTGCACGGTCACGAGGCGGCTCCCGAGGCGGCAACCGCGCCGCCGGTGGGGGCGCGCACCGGCCGCGTGCCGTCCGCGTCGATCAGGATGTCCGTCCACAGCTCGGCGGGGTCGGGCTCGGGGCTCACCTGCGCGAACTCCGCGGCTTCCGCGACAACGCGCTTGACCTCCTCCTCGATGGACTTCAGCACAGCCTCCTCCTCGCCCCAGTCGACCAGGTGGCGCCGTGCGGACTCGATGCAGTCGTGCTCGGTGCGCATCCTCTGCACCTCGTCGCGGGTGCGGTACTTCGCCGGGTCCGACATCGAGTGCCCCCGGTAGCGGTACGTCTGCATCTCCAGCAGGTACGGCCCCTGCCCGCTCCGGCAATGCGCCACCGCGGCGTCCGCAGCGGCACGCACCGCGAGCACGTCCATGCCGTCGACCTGCCGCCCGGGGATCCCCCACGGCGCTCCGTTCTGCGACAGGTCGTGGCTCGCCGAGGAGCGCGCGACGTCCGTGCCCATGCCGTAGCGGTTGTTCTCGATCACGAAGATGCAAGGCAGCTTCATCAGCGCGGCCAGGTTGAAGCTCTCGAACACCTGCCCCTGGCTCGACGCGCCGTCGCCCATGTAGGCGATGCTGACCAGGCCGTCGCCGCGGTACCAGTTGCTGAACGCCAGCCCCGTGCCCAGCGCCACCTGCGCGCCGACGATGCCGTGCCCGCCGAAGAAGTTCTTCTCGCGCGAGAACATGTGCATCGACCCGCCCTTGCCGCGCGAGTACCCGCCCGAGCGCCCCGTCAGCTCCGCCATCACGCCGCGCGCCTCCATGCCGGCCGCCAGCATGTGCCCGTGGTCTCGATACGACGTGATCACCTGGTCGCCCGGCTTGAGCGCGGCCTGCACGCCCACGACGACCGCCTCCTGGCCGATGTAGAGGTGGCAGAACCCGCCGATCAGCCCCATGCCGTACAGCTGGCCGGCCCGTTCCTCGAAGCGGCGGATCAGCAGCATGTCGCGGTACGCTTGGCGCAGGCCGTCGCGGTCCAACGCGGTGTTGCCCGGCGCAGCCCCCACCGTGGCCGCCTCCGCGGCGGGATCGGCCTCAGGGCGCGAGGGTTCGGCCGGGCGGGTGTCCTCGGCGCGCGGCGACGTCTGCGGGCTGTCCATCGGCATCGGCGTCATCCCCAGCGGGTGGTCTCCATCCGCGACAGCTAACGCCGGGGGTCGGCCCGCGACAAGCCGCAGAGTCGGGGGATTTCAACGTGCTGCGGTGCAGCAAAGCCGCAGCTCCCGTCGCCGGGGCGCCGCGCGCACGAAGTGGGATGCGACGCGGCAGGCACGCAGGGCCGACAGCATCGCCAACGTGCCGCAGGAGCAACAAAACACCGCACGAGACGACGCGCCATCAGGGCTGGGATGTCAGAAAAGCTTGTGGCCCTGCGCATAGGGCACGACGATCTCCGTGGGGTCGGCACGGTTCAGCATCGCCCGCGCCCGCTCGTCCAGCAGGTCGGGATCGAGCCGCGCGGTACGCAGCGCCGCGACCCGACGCTCCCACGCCTCCTGCTCTGCCGTCGCCTGCACCAGTTCGCCCTGCACCGTGGCGAGCTGCTGCTCGCGCAGGGCATGGGCGCGCAGGCCATGATCACCGCGCGTCGCCTGCCAGCCGAAATAGCCGACCAGCGAGAGGAACAGCAGCGGCGGAACCGCCTCCTTCGCCCGACGCCTCAGCATGCGGCCCAGCTGCATCCCGCCTCTCCCTCGATCCAGGGCGGCATCCTACAGGAACCGCATGCGGATATCACGTCTTCGCGATGGACGGACGAAGAGAAAGACAAGGCCAGGGCGCTGCCCTGGACCCGCCAGGGGCAGCGCCCCTGGACCGGCACACACAAGGATTGGCGCTGGCTTCGTCGGGGTTTCCACAGACAAGCCGTTGGCGGCGTCCGGAGGCACCGCCTCTCGCCCTGCTTCCTGTCAGCCGCGCAGGATCGTCCGCCCCGCATAGCGCGCTGCCGGGCCGAGCTCGCCCTCGATGCGGATCAGCTGGTTGTACTTCGCCGTGCGGTCCGAGCGCGACAGGCTGCCGGTCTTGATCTGCCCGCAGTTGGTCGCCACGGCCAGGTCCGCGATCGTGCTGTCCTCGGTCTCGCCGGAGCGGTGGCTCATCACTGCGGCATACCCCGCGCGGTGCGCCATCTCGACAGCCTCCAGCGTCTCGGACAGCGTGCCGATCTGGTTGACCTTGACCAGGATGGCATTGGCGATGCCGTCCTCGATGCCGCGCGACAGACGCTCGGGGTTGGTCACGAACAGGTCGTCGCCCACCAGCGTCAGGCGCTCGCCCAGCACGTCGGTCAGGTGCTTCCACCCGTCCCAGTCGTCCTCGGCCAGCCCGTCCTCGATCGACACGATCGGGAAACGGTCCGCCAGGGCCGCCAGGTAGTCGACCATGCCACCCGCGTCGAGCGACTTGCCCTCCCCGGCCAGCTCGTAGCGCCCCTCGCGATAGAACTCCGTGGCGGCGCAATCGAGCGCGAAGGTGATGTCCTCCCCCGGCCGGTAGCCCGCCTTCTCCACGGCGCGCGAGATGAAGGTCAGCGCCTCCTCCGCCGAGCGCAGGCCAGGCGCGAAGCCGCCCTCGTCGCCGACGTTGGTGTTGTGACCCGCCTCGGACAGGCCCTTCTTCAGCTGCGCGAACACCTCGGCGCCCATGCGCACGGCGTCGGCGATGGTGCCTGCCGAGACCGGCTGGATCATGAATTCCTGGATGTCGATCGGGTTGTCTGCGTGCTGCCCGCCGTTGACGATGTTCATCATCGGCACCGGAAGCACGCGGGCAAAGGCGCCGCCAACGTAGCGGTACAGCGGCGTGCCGGCATCCGCCGCCGCCGCCTTCGCCACGCCCAGGCTGACGGCAAGGATGGCGTTGGCGCCGAGCCGGGCCTTGTTCGGCGTACCGTCGAGGTCGATCAGGATCTGGTCCAGCGTGAGCTGCTCGGTCGCCTCCATGCCGTTGAGCGCATCGAGGATCTCGCCCTCGATCGCCGCGCACGCCTCCAGCACGCCCTTGCCGCCGTAGCGGGACTTGTCCCCGTCGCGTCGCTCGTGCGCCTCGTGGGCGCCGGTCGAGGCGCCGGAGGGCACGGCGGCACGGCCGACGGCGCCAGACTCCAGCAGCACGTCGACCTCGACCGTGGGGTTGCCACGGCTGTCGAGGATCTCGCGGGCGATGATGTCGGCGATGGCGGCCATGGCGGGGTGCTCCGGGGCGTCGGGACCACAGGCGTAACATCGTGGGGAGTGGCGGGGAAGCGGAGGAACCGCCCAGGGGCGCCCAGGCGAGGCGCAGGACCCGGCCGTCAGACCTTCCTGAGCAGGACCCCCGCGAGGACGGCCGCCGCCGCCGCCAGGGCGAACGGGGCGCCCGGGAAGGCGAACGGCAGGACCTTTGCGGTGAACGCGAAGAACAGGCCGGCCGTCACCAGCGGCGCCGCGATGGCGGTGAGGCCCTCGACCGCGGCGAGCAGCCCCTGCATCTCGCCCTGCGTGTCGGCCCCCGCCCGCCCCGCCACCATCGCCCGCACGGACGGCGTCGCCAAGCCGCCGAGCGCCACGAGCACGACGGCGGGCAGCATGGTCCAGCCCGCGACGGCCAGCGCCAGCGCGGCGTGTCCGGCGGCGCCGGCGACGTAGCCCAGCACGGCGGTGCCCCGTTCGCCGAGGCGGCCGGTGACGTGGCGCAGCAGCACCCCCTCGACCACCGCCTGCGAGAGCCCGACCGCGGCCAGGATCAGCCCGTTGAGCTGCGCGCCCCAGCCGAACCGGTAGCCGGTGAACAGCACCAAGCTGCTCTGCACCGCGCCGAGCCCGACCCAGGTGCACGACCAGGCGGTCGCCAGCCTGCGCAGCGTCGGGTCCCTCATCACGCCTGCGAGCAGCGTGAACGGGTTGGCGCGGCGCCACGTCAGGGGGCGCCGGTTCTCCCCGGCGAGGCTCTCCGGCAGCACGAACAGTCCGAAGCAGGCGTTGGCCAGCGACAGCGCGGCCGCGATGGCGAAGGGCAGGCGCAGCCCCCAGTGGCTGGCGAAGCCGCCGAGCGCAGGCCCCACGACGAACCCCGCGCCGAAGGTGGCGCCCACCAGCCCGTAAAGCCTGGGCCGGTCCTCCCTGGTGGAGATGTCGGCGATGTAGGCGGTGGCCGCCGCGACGTTGGCCGAGGTCGCCCCCGCGACCAGGCGCCCGACGAACAGCCACCACAGGCTCGGCGCGAGGGCCAGCAGGACGTAGTCGCAGCCGAGCCCCGCCACGGAGAGCAGGATGACCGGGCGCCGGCCGAACCGGTCGCTCAGCTCGCCCAGCAGGGGCGCGCAGAGGAACTGCATGGCGGCATAGGCGGCGATCAGCGCGCCCACCCAGGGCGCCGCGCGCTCCGGCGGCAGCCGGCCGAGGTGCTCGACGAGGCCGGGCACGATCGGCGCGATGATGCCGACCCCCAGCGCATCGAGGCCCAGCGTCGCCAGCACGAACGCGACGGAGGCGCGGGGACGGATGGGCATCGCATGGAGATGGGCCGCACACGCGGAATCCAAGCCGGGGGCTCCAGGCGGGTGCGCGATGCGCCGTGGCATTCCGGCGGGGATGCCGCCATCATCGCCCGCGTGAGCGACCGCCCGCCCCTGCCGCGTTTCGTGGCCCTGTACGGCGCTCTGTTCGCGGCGTTCGGCGTCGCCTCGCCGTTCATGCCGGCGCTGCTGCTGCAGGACGGCCTCGGCCCCGCGGCGCTCGGCGTCGTGCTCGCAGGCGGCACGGCCGTCCGCCTGCTGGCGGGACCGCTGGGCGCCAGGCTGGCCGACGGCTCCGGCCGCGCCCCGGCAGTGCTGGCCGGATTCGCGTGCGCCTCCGCCCTCGTCGCGCTGGGCTACGTGCCGGCACGCGGGCTGGCGCCGCTGCTGCTGGTCAGCGTCGCGCACGCCGCGGTCCTGGCGCCGCTGACGCCGCTCGCCGACGCGCTCGCCCTGGGCTCCGCGTCGGAGGGGGCCTCCGCCTCGGAGCGGCGCGGCTTCGAGTACGGCTGGGTCAGGGCCGCGGGCTCCGCGGCGTTCATCCTGGGCACCCTGCTGTCCGGGCAGCTGGTGGAGCGGGCGGGGCTCGGGGTCGTGGTCTGGCTGAACGCGGCGCTCCTGGCGCTGGCCGCCTGCGTGGCCCGGGCGGTGCCGAACCGGGTAGCGGGCACGCGCGCCGCGGCGGACGGGGACACGAAGGAGGCGGCGGGCCCGGGCCCGGTGCGAACGCTGCTGGGCATCCCGGTGTTCGCCCGCCTCATGGTGGTCGTCGCCCTGGTCGGCGGCAGCCACGCCCTGCACGACAGCTTCGAGGTGATCCGCTGGCGCGCCGCCGGCCTGAGCGCCGCGCGATGCAGCCTGCTCTGGGCGCTGTCGGTGGCGGCCGAGGTGCTGGTGTTCCTGGTTCTCGGCCGGCGGATGCTGGAGCGCCTGGGGCCTGCGCGGGCGGTCGCGCTGTCCGCCGTGGCCGGGATCGTGCGCTGGGGCACGGCGGCGCGGACGGTCTGGTTCCCGGCGCTGGTGGCCGTAGAGCCGCTGCACGGCCTCACCTTCGCGCTGCTGCACCTGGCCTGCATGGACGTGATCGCGCGTGTGGTCCCCGTGCGCCTTGCCGCGACCGCGCAGGCCTTCTACGGCACGATTGCGATGGGGGCGACGGCGTCCGCGGTGACGCTGGCGTCCGGCCCGCTGTACGCGGGCCTCGGCGCCGCCGCCTTCTGGGTGATGGCGGCGATGTGCGCGGCCGCCCTGCCGCTCACCCTGAGGCTGCGGATGCCGGCGGACCGCATCCCGGCGGCCCCGATGCCTGAGCGGTGAAGCAGCGAGGCCAGGGGCTCTGCCCCTGGACCCCGCCAAAGGCTCGCCTTTGGAAACCTTGACTCAGGGCTTCCTTTCCAGACGCCGGTCCAGGGGCGGCTCGCCCCTGGCGGGTCTGGGCAGCGCCCAGCCTTGCTTCCCGACAGGTCGATGTCCGCGCCCGCCGGCATCAGAGCTCCAGACGCTCGCTGCGCCCCAGCGTGCAGCCTGCGATAAGCCAGCGCCCGTCCGCCTCGTGCTCCATCAGGTAGGACGCCAGCGCCCCCTGCCCGTCCGGCCCGACGACCTCGACCTTCTGGACGAGCATTGCGTCGCCCTGTTGCAGGCCGGTGAAGGTGACGGAGCGCGGGTGCACCAGGGC
>CAXSER010000167.1:0-6484 GCA_964236315.1 uncultured Acetobacteraceae bacterium
GCACCGCCGGCGAGGTCGCGGGCTTCGACCCCCTGGCGCACTTCCCCCACAAGCGCGTCGCCGTGCTCGACCGCGCCGCCCAGTTCGCGGTCGTCGCCGCCCGCGAGGCCATGTCCGACGCCGGCCTCGCCACGCTCCCCCCCGGCCCGCGCTCCGAGCGCTGCGGCGCAATCCTCGGCGGCCCCGTCGGCCAGGTCGCCATGGACACCGCCTACGCCCAGTTCTACGGCGCCGGCAGCGACCGCGTGCACCCCTTCACCGTGCCCCGCATGATGCCCAGCGCGTCCGCGAGCCAGGTCTCCGCCGACCTCGGCCTGCGCGGCCCGTCGTACGCCGTCGCCTCCGCCTGCTCCTCGGCCGCCCACGCCATCGGCCAGGCGTTCCACGCCGTGGCCAGCGGCCTGCTCGACCTCGCCGTCGCCGGCGGCAGCGACGCCCCCCTCGTCCCCGGCGTGCTGCGCGCCTGGGAGTCCCTGCGCGTGCTCTCCCCCGACGTCTGCCGCCCCTTCTCGCGCGAGCGCCCCGGCCTGGTGCTCGGCGAGGGCGCCGGCATGCTCGTCCTCGAGCCCTGGGACGACGCCGTCGCCCGCGGCGCGCGCATCCACGGCGAGATCGCCGGCATCGGCATGAGCGCGGACGCCGCCGACCTCACCGCCCCCGACGCCGCCGGCGCCGCCCGCGCCATACGCGCGGCGCTGGCCGACGCCGGCGAGGACCCCGAGGCCGTCGGCTACGTCAACGCCCACGGCACCGGCACCCGCCTCAACGACCTCACCGAGTCCGAGGCCCTGGCCCGCGTGTTCGGCGCCCGCCTGCCGCACCTGCCCGTCTCGTCCACCAAGTCCATGATCGGCCACACCCTGTGCGCCGGCGGCGGCATCGAGGCCGTCGCCACCGTCCTCGCCCTGCGCGACGGCCTGCTGCCCCCCACCGCGAACTTCCGCGAGCCCGACCCGGAGTGCCCCGTCGACTGCATCCCCGACGGCGCCCGGCCCACCCGGGCCCGCCTCGCCCTGAGCAACTCCTTCGCGTTCGGCGGCTTGAACGCCGTGCTGGCGATCCGGCGCGCGTAGGAGCGGGGCCAGGGCTCTGCCCTGGACCCGCTGGGGGCAGGCGCCCCCGGACCCGCTTCACTGAAGTCAAGGTCTCCACAGGCGAGCCTTTGGCGGAGTCCAGAGGCAGAGCCTCTGGCCTTCCTCACTCACGGAGGCGCCCAGCGTGACGGCCCACATCAACCGCATCGCCACCGCCGTCCCCGCCCACGACGTGCACGACGCCTTCGTCGCCCTCGCCCGCACGCTCCTGCCCGACGAGCGCGCCCGCGCCCTGTTCGAGCGCATGGCCGAGCGCTCCGGCATCGCCCACCGCTACGCCGTCCTCCAGGCCGGCCGCCTCGACCACGGCGAGGTCGACACCACCGGCTTCTACCGCCGCGGCGCCTTCCCCTCCACCGCCGCCCGCATGCGCCTCTACGAGGAGGCCGCCCCCGCGCTCGCCTGCGACGCCATCGCCCGCCTCCACCTCGACCCCCGCGAGATCACCCACCTGGTCGTCGCCTCCTGCACCGGCTTCAGCGCCCCCGGCCTCGACCTGCAGATCGCGCGCCGCCTCGGCCTGCGCCCCGACGTCGAGCGCACCCTGATCGGCTTCATGGGCTGCGCCGCCGCGGTCCCCGCCCTGCGCGCGGCCCGCCACATCGTCCGCTCCGAGCCGGCCGCGCGCGTCCTCGTCGTCTGCTGCGAGCTGTCCTCGCTCCACCTGCAGGAGAGCGCCGCCCTGGAGGAGATCCTCGCCTTCCTGCTGTTTGCCGACGGGTGCGCCGCCGCCCTCGTCACCGCCGAGCCGCACGGCCTGGTGCTCGACGACTTCCGCTGCGCCGTGCTCCCCGACACCGCCGCCTTCATCACCTGGCACGTCGGCGACACAGGCTTCGAGATGCACCTGGCCGGCAAGGTCCCCGGCCGCATCGCCGCCACCCTGCGCGACGAGGCCCTGCTCGGCGGCCCCGACACCCTGCTCCGCGGCATCCCCGCGGCCCGCCACGACCTGTGGGCCGTGCACTCCGGCGGCCGCACCGTGCTCGACGCCGTGGAGCAGGGCCTGGAGCTCGACCCCGCCGCCCTGCGCCACTCCCGCGCCGTGCTGCACGACTTCGGCAACATGAGCTCGGCCACCGTGATGTTCGTCCTCGCCCGAATCCTGCGCGAGTCCCCGCCGCCCGGGGCAAGGGGCCTCGCCCTGGCGTTCGGCCCGGGGATGGTCGCGGAGAGCTTCCGGTTCCACGCGGTGTGAAGGAAGCAGGGTCGAGGCTCTGCCTCGAGCTCCGCCAGGGCGAGCCGCCCTGGACCGGCATTCCGGAGAGGCTGCCTCCGGTCGGTTCCGGAACCGCCGGGCCTGGTGGATCGCCGCCCGTCCGCCTCCGGGGACGCGAGCGGACAGGCGGCAAGGCGGGGCCCGGCGTCGATCGGCGGCGGGGAGCGGCCCCTCCTGCGCGCGCTCCCGCCGCGAGACACGCGCAGGGGGCGCCGTCGCGCCTCAGCGCAGCCCGCCGCTCGCGGTGATCTCCTCGCCGGTGACCCAGCGCGCCGCGTCGGACGCGAGGAACGCCACGACGTCGGCGATGTCGTCCGGCTGCCCGGCCCGCCCGAGCGGCGTCTGCGCGACGAAGCCCGCCTCCATCTCCGAGCCGATGACGCCGGCCGCATGCGTCCCCTCGGTCACCACGAGACCCGGGCTGACCACGTTGACCCGGATCCTGCGCGGCGCCAGCTCGTTGGCGAGGACGCCCGTGATCGCGTTCAGCGCGCCCTTGGTCGCGGTGTAGACCACCGTCGCCGGCGGATGGATGCTGACGACTGCCGACGAGATGTTGATGATGCTGCCGCCCTCCCCGAGATGCCTTGCCGCCGCCTGGGTGGCCAGCAGGACGCCCAGCACGTTGACGTCGAACAGGCGGTGGTACTGCGCCTCCGTCACCTCCTCGATCGGCGCGAACTCGTAGACGCCGGAGTTGTTGACCAGCACGTCGAGCCGGCCGAACTGCGTCACCGCCGCCTCGATCAGCCCCTGCGCCTGGGCCGCCTTGGACACGTCGCCCTGCACCGCGACCGCCCGGCCGCCGGCCGCCGTGATCGCCTCGACGACGGCGTCCGCGCCCGCCTTGCTCGACGCGTAGTTGACCACCACCGCGGCGCCCTCCTTCGCCAGCGCCCTGGCGATGGCGGCGCCGATGCCCTTCGACGCGCCGGTGACCACGGCGACCTTGCCCTCGAGCTTCGACATGTGTGCTAACCTTCGACATGGGCGGCTCCGGGATGGTCGCCTTGGTCCCATTGTTCCGAAGTTCGGAACCACTGGTGCGCCGATCAAGCCCCATATGAAGAAAACATGCGGCCCCTGTTCCACCCTGCGATCGAGACCATCCAGCCCGAGGCGATCCTGCACGCCCTGTCCGACCCGAGCCGCGCGGCGATCTTCGCCAGGATCATGCGGGCGGGCTGCGTGGAGGCCTGCTCGGCCCTCTCCGTGCTGGGGGACCGGGTGATCCCGAAGTCGTCGCTGTCCAGCCACTTCAAGGTGCTGCGCGAGGCCGGGCTGATCCGCAGCGAGCGGCACGGCGTGGAGATGCGCAACCACTCCCGCTGGGTGGAGGTGGAGGCGCGCTTCCCCGGGCTGCTGTCCGCGATCGTCAACGCCTACGCCGCGCAGACCGGCGACGGCCCGAGCGTGCCCGGCACGTAGCGGCCAGGGCAGGCCGCCGCCAGGCCAGCGGCGCGACGACGGTCCGCGTCCGGGGCAGGGACGAGAAGGTCCGCGTCCGGGGAAGGGGAGAACCTCGCCGGCGGCGAGAACCTGTCGAAGCCGGCCAGTCCGGGCCAGGCGACGTCGGTGCGTCCGCGACCCGCTGCCGACCGGCCGCGTCGAGCGTGCCGGCCGGCGAGTGGATGACGGATCGCGGCATGGGACAGCCTCCCGGCACGGGGCGGGGCGGGTGCCGCCGCCCCGGCTTCGGCCGTCACGCGTCAGATGGTCTGGCCGCCGGACACCTCGATGCGCTGGCCGTTGACCCAGCGGTTGTCCGGGCCGAGCAGGCCTGCCACCATCGGACCGACATCGTCAGGCAGGCCGACCCGGCCGAGCGCGGTCATGCCGGCGAACGCCGTGTTGTAGGCGGGAGTGTCGCGGACCGCGCCGCCCAGGAAGTCGGTCTCGATCGCGCCCGGCGCCACGGTGTTGGCGGTGATGCCGCGCGCACCCAGCTCCTTCGCCATGTAGACGGTGAGGATCTCCACCGCGCCCTTGGCGGCCGAGTAGGCCGAGAAGCCGGTGAACGACACGCGGGTCAGGCCCGTCGAGAGGTTGACGATGCGGCCACCGTCGGCCAGCAGCGGCAGCAGTGCCTGCGTCAGGAAGAACACGCCCTTGACGTGGACGGCGAACAGCCTGTCGAACTGCGCCTCGGTGGTGGCGGCGAAGTCCGCCATCTCGCCGTGGCCGGCATTGTTGACGAGGTGGTCGAGCGTGTCCCGGCCCCAGGTGGCGGACAGGGCGCCGTGCAGCGCCTCCACGAAGGCGGGGAAGGTCGACGCGTTCCCGGTGTCGAGCTGCAACGCGACCGCCTTGCGGCCCAGCGCCTCGACCTCGGCTACGACCGCGTCCGCGTCGTCCTTGCCGCCGCGGTAGGTGAGGATCACGTCGCCGCCGCGTCGGGCGACGCTGATCGCGGTGTTGCGGCCGAGGCCGCGACTGCCGCCGGTCACGAGGGAGATGGTGGTCATGGATGCCTCCGGTCGGTGCTGCCGGGTTATGCGTCACGTGCGCCGGACGATGTTGCGCGATCGTCCGCAAGACTTGCCTGATCGTCCTGGCGCGTTGTCGCGAGAGTCCGCCTCCTCCACTGTCGTCGCATGAACGACCAGCTCCTCGCCCATGCCCGTCGCCACGCCGACGCCCATGCCGATCGCAACGGGATCGCGGCCACGCCGGTCGACGGCCTGGTGATCCTGCGCGAGACGGCACCGACGATGCTGCAGCACGCCGTGTCGAAGCCGTTGGTGGCGCTGGTCCTGCAAGGCCGCAAGCGCGTGACCATGGGCGGTCGCACCTTCGACTTCGGCGCGGGTGACTCCCTCCTCATCACCACCGACGTGCCGACCGTCAGCCGGATCACGACAGCCAGCAGGGGCCTGCCCTACTACTCGCTGGTCCTCGAACTCGACCCCGCCGTCATCGCCGGCCTGGTGAGCCAGACAGGCCCCGTGCCGTTCGAGGCGGCCCAGCCGGTACGGGCCGATCCGACCGAAGCGGAGGTGGCCGACGCGGCGCTGCGCCTCCTGCGGCTGCTCGACCGGCCGGGCACGCTGGCGGTGCTGGGGCCGCAGCTCAGCCGCGAGCTGCACTACTGGTTGCTGAGCGGGCGACATGGGGGTGCCATTCGCGCGCTGGGGGTTGCCGACAGCCATGCCCGACGGGTCGCGCGCGCCGTCGCGATCCTGCGCCGCCACTATGCCGAGCCCATCAGGGTCGAGGCGCTGGCCAGGGCCGCCGGCATGAGCCTGTCCGCCTTCCACGTCCACTTCCGCGGCAACACCTCGCTGTCGCCGCTGCAGTTCCAGAAGCGGCTCCGCCTTGTGGAGGCCCGGCGCCGGATGCTCGCGCGGGGCGAGGCGGTCAGCGACGCCGCCTACGGCGTGGGCTACGGGAGCGTGCCGCAGTTCACCCGCGAATATGGCCGCATGTTCGGCCAGTCGCCGGCCCGCGACATCCGGGAGGCGCGCGCGCTGGCGGACGCTGCCGCGTAGTCGTTCCCGAAACGCCGTCGTTCGCGCGAAGGGCGGAAGCGCCGCTGCCAGGGAGCAGGAGTGCGCCTCGGGTCGAGGGCGGTCGTTCCGCTATCGATCGGCAGAAGGCCCCAGGTGACGCGGCTCCGTGGGCGGCTTTCTCCTGCGGCCCTTCCGGCGATCCAGGAGGATCGCCGGACACCTCCGCCCGGCCGGCGGCGGGCGGAGCCCGAGCCCGCTCCCCTCACGACAGGTGCCGCGCGATCTCCGCCGCCATCTCCGCCCCCGTCTCGTCCGCCCGGATCGGCGCGACGTAGCGCCCGTCCGGCCCCACCAGGTACAGCACCGAGTCGTGGTCCACCGCGTACTTCGCCCCCGCCGCGTGCGGATGGATCGCGCTGCCGAGCCTGTACTCGTCCTGCACCCGCCGCACCTGCCGCGCCGTCCCCGTCAGCCCGACGAGGCGCGGCGTGAACCCCGCGAGGTAGGCGCGCAGCACCTCGGGCGTGTCGCGCCCCGGGTCGACCGTGATGAACAGCGGCTGCACCTGCCCCGCGCGCGCGCCGAGCGCGTCCATCGCCCGCCCCACCTCGCCGAGCGTGGTCGGGCACACGTCGCGGCACGCGCTGTAGCCGAAGTAGATCAGCCGGAACCGCCCGGCGAAGCTGCGCTCGGTGACGACCTGCCCCGTCGTCGCCGCCAGC
>CAXSER010000168.1:0-6456 GCA_964236315.1 uncultured Acetobacteraceae bacterium
CTTTGATCCCTTGACTTAAGAAGTGGATTTTCAAGGCAAGCCTTGAGCGGAGTCCAGAGGCAGAGCCTCTGGCCTTGCCTGTTGCTGGCTCACGGTTCCGTGCCGTTGACCAGCGCGACGGAGGCTGGTCCACCGTCCGGCTTCCGCATGCATGTTTCCCGAGGAAGTCGCGTCCATGAAGCACTGGCAGATCGACGACGTGGCGTGGGACAGGTTCGACGCGTCCAAGGTCGATCCGGCGATCGTGCCGCTGGTGAAGGCGGCGGCGATGGTCGAGCGCAACGGCATCGACTACGCGATCTACCTGAAAAACGTGTTCTCGCAGGACCCGGACTTCCGCATGGCCACCGACAACTGGGCGGTCGAGGAGGTGCAACACGGCGACGCGCTCGGCAAGTGGTCGATGCTGGCGGACCCGTCGTGGGACTACGAGGGGTCGTTCGCGCGCTACAAGGCGGGCTACCAGGTGCCGATCGACGTCGATTTCTCGGTGCGCGGTTCGCTGACCGGCGAACTGATCGCGCGGTGCATGGTGGAGACGGGGACGTCGTCGTACTACACGGCGCTGGCGGACGCGACGGACGAGCCGGTGCTGGAGCAGGTGTGCCGGCTGATCGCGGCAGACGAGTACAGGCACTTCAAGTTGTTCTACGACCACATGAAGCGTTACCTGGGGCGCGAGAAGCTCGGCATGGCGAAGCGGCTGCGCATCGCGGCGGGGCGGATCACCGAGTCCGAGGACGACGAGCTGGCGTTCGCGTTCCATTGCGGCAACGACCCGGTGGGCGTGCCATACGACCATGCGCGGTGCATCGCGGCATACATGGGGCGGGCGATGAGCTTCTACCGTTATCGGCACATCGAGCGGAGCATGGGGATGGTGCTCAAGTCGGTGGGGTTGCCGCCGCGCGGGCGGCTGTCGGGAGTGTCGACGAAGCTGGCGTGGAACCTGCTGCAGCGCAGGCAGCGGAAGTTCACGCGCGAGAACGGGATGCGCGAGGCGGCGTAAAGCGAGGCCAGGGATGCCGCTCCTGGACTTCGTCAAAGGTCGAGCCTTTGAAGACCCCTGACTTAAGTAAAGTCGGTCCAGGGGCGGCTCGCCCCTGGCGGGTCTGGGCAGAGCCCAGGCTTGCTTGCTTCCAGTGGTCTCGCGACGGATTCATTCCTGGATCACGGGTGCGGGTGTAGTCTGCACGGGAATCATTGTCAGAGGTGCAGGCATGCCTGACCAGATCGCGGACGTTTCCTCCACGCCGGCCCTGGATCTTCGCGAGGCGCTGGAGGGCGAGCCGGTCATGGCGCCCGGTGTGCATCGCATCGTCGTGGTGGGCGGGGGGGCTGCCGGGCTCGGGCTGGTGACGAAGCTGGGGGACACGCTGGCCAAGCACGGGCGGGCGGAGGTGACGCTGATCGAGCGGGCGCGCACGCACCTGTGGAAGCCGCTGCTGCACTCGGTGGCGGCGGGGAGCATGGACCGCTCGGAGCACGAGCTGAACTACCTGGCGCAGGCGCACTGGCACAGCTTCGTCTACCGGCTGGGGGAGATGGTCAGGCTCGACCGGGAGAAGCGCGAGGTGCATCTGGCGGCCAACGTCGACGAGGACGGGCGGCAGATCACGGCGGAGCGGCGCTTCGGCTACGACACGCTGATCATGGCGGTGGGCAGCGTGACCAACGACTTCGGTACGCCGGGGGCGGCGGAGCACGCGGTGCCGCTGGAGACGCCGGACCAGGCGGCACGGTTCAACCGGCGGCTGGTGAACGCGTGCTTCCGGGCGAACTCGCAGGCCGAGGGGGCGCGGCCGGGGCAGCTGCACGTGGCGATCATCGGGGCGGGGGCGACGGGGACGGAGCTGGCGGCGGAGCTGCACCGCACGGTGCGCCAGGTGGTGGGGTTCGGGTTCACGCAGATCCAGCCGGAGCGCGACATCCGGATCGTGCTGATCGAGGCGGCGGAGAGGATCCTGCCAGCCCTGCCGGAGCGGATCAGTGCGACCACGCTGAAGCTGCTGACCGACATGGGGGTCGAGGTGCGCGCAGCGTCGCGGGTCAGCGAGGTGACGGCCAACGGGGTGACGCTGTCGGACGGCAGCTTCATCGAGAGCGAGCTTGTGGTGTGGGCGGCGGGGGTGAAGGCGCCGGAGTTCCTGCGCGACCTGGACGGGCTGGAGTCGAACAAGATCAACCAGCTGGTGGTGCACGACACGCTGCAGACCACGCGCGACGAGAACGTGTTCGCGATCGGGGACTGTGCTGCGGTGCCGATGCCGGGGGGCGGGACCGTGCCGCCTCGGGCGCAGGCGGCGCACCAGGAGGCGACGCACATGGTGCGCCAGATCCGGCTGCGCATGGGGGGCAAGGCGCTGCAGCCGTACCGCTACCGGGATTTCGGGTCGCTGGTGTCGCTGGGGCACTACTCGACGGTGGGCAACCTGATGGGCTTCCTGCGGGGCAAGAACCTGTTCATCGAGGGGTGGTTCGCTCGGATGATGTACCGGTCGCTGTACAAGATGCACCAGCAGTCGCTGCACGGGACGATGCATGTCGCGGCGGATACCGTCGGGCGGGTGTTCGGGCGGCGGGGGACGCCGGTCGTCAAGCTGCACTGACGGCGGCGGTCCTTCTGGGAGGCAGGCGGCTGGGTCGGCGCCTCGGTCCAGGTGGACGTGGTCGTGTGCTTTTTACTGGTCCAAGGATCGTGTCCCGCATGCGTGAGCCTTCAGCAGCCCATGGTCCTGCCAGGCTCCGGCGGGCCGTGCCGCTCCTTCTAACGCCGGTTCGGGTCCTTGGGCTCGTGCTGCTGCTTGCCCACCCGGCCGGAGCGGCCGAGGACTGCTTTGACACCCTGGCGGCCACACGTGACAGCAGCCTCGGTGTCCCGCGGCATGCCGAGCCCACCGCGGATGGCCGGTCGGTGCTGTACCTTCGCTCCGGGCCGCGCGACACCCGCCAGCGCCTCTACCGCTTCGATGTCGCGACCGGTGCGGAGACCGAGCTGGCCGCTCCCGATGCCGCTCCGGAGACGCTGTCCGCGGCGGAGAAGGCGCGGCGCGAGCGCGCCCGCATGACACTCGCCGGCATCACCGACGTCGCGCTGTCGCGCGACGGTGCCACCGCGCTGGTCACCCAGGCCGACCGGCTGGCCCGGGTGGCGACGGCCACCGGCGAGACCACCGCGGTGCCCGGCGCCGGCTGGATCGCGCCGCGGCTGTCGCCCGACGGCAGCCACGTCGCCGTGGTGCGCGACAACGACCTGCACGTCGTCGACCTTGCCAGCGGGCAGGATCGCCAGATCACCCGGGGGGGCAGCGACACGCTGAGCCACGGCCTCGCCGAGTTCGCGGCGGCGGAGGAGCTGGACCGTGCAGATGGCGCCTGGTGGTCGCCGGACGGGGCGACGCTGCTGTACGAGGAGGCCGACACCGGCGGGGTCGAGCCGCACTTCATCGCCGATCCCGAGCACCCGACCGTGGCGCCCGGCGCGTTCCGCTATCCCCGCGCCGGCACCGCCAACGCCAGGGTGCGCCTCGGGCTCGTGGCACGCGACGGCGGCGAGACGCGCTGGGTCGACTGGGACAGCGACGCGTTCCCCTACCTGGCGCGCGTCACTTGGTCGGAGGGCCACCTCGGTCTCGTGGTGCTGAACCGTGCGCAGACAGAGGAGCGCGTGCTGGCGGTGGACCCGGCGACAGGCCATACGGCGACGCTGCTCACCGAGACGGACCCTGCCTGGATCGACATCGACCCGCTGCCGCGACAGGAGGGGCGCGGCCTGCCGGACTGGCTGCCGGACGGTTCCGGCTTCCTGTGGGCCGGGGAGCGTGACGGCGTGTGGCGTCTGGAGCTGCGCCATGGCGACGGCAGCCCTGGCCGCGTGCTGGCGCCGGGGCTGGCGTTCCTGGCCCTGAAGGACCTCGACGCCGCCGGCGGGACCGTGACGATGGCCGCGGCGACGGCGGACCGGCTCGGGACGGCGCTGCATCGCGTGTCCCTGGGCACCGGAGAGGCCGTTGCGGTCGCCGCCGAGCCGGGGCTGCATGATGCGCATTTCGCCGAGGCCGGGCATGGCGTCATGGTCGACCGCTTCGCCGGCGCCGACGGTGCTGCCGCCGTCCTGGTGCGCGGCGCGGACGGGCGCGTGCTGGCCACCCTGCCCAGCGTCGCGGAGCCGCCGCGCGCCATGCCCGCCCCGGAGTTCACCACCGCGGGTCCGCTGGGCCTGGACGCGGTGATCCTGCGCCCGGCGGCGGCGATTGCGGGCCAGCGCTATCCGGTCGTGCTGTCGGTGTATGCCGGGCCCACGGTGCGGATGGTGGAGCGTGCGCCGCGCCACTACCTCGACGACCAGTGTCTTGCCGACCAGGGGTTCATCGTAGTGAGCCTGGACGGCCGCGGCACCCCGGGGCGCGGACGCGACTGGGAGCGGGCCACGCGCGGCAACCTCATCGACCTGCCGCTGCAGGACCAGGTGGACGGGCTTCGGGCGCTCGGGGAGCGCTACCCGGAGATGGATCTGTCGCGCGCCGGCGTCACCGGCTGGTCATTCGGCGGCTACTTCACCGCGATGGCGACGATCCGGCGTCCCGACGTGTTCGCGGTCGGCGTCGCCGGCGCGCCGGTGGTCGATTTCGCCGACTACGACACCGCCTACACCGAGCGCTACCTCGGCGCGCCGGAGGCAGACCCGGAGGGCTACCGTGCTTCCAACGTGCTGACCTATGCGGCGGAGCTGCAGCGTCCGCTGCTGCTCATGCACGGCCTGACCGACGACAACGTGTACTTTGAGAACACGGTGAAGCTCACCCAGGCGCTGATCGCCGCAGGCCGGCCATACAACCTGCTGTTGCTGCCAGGAACGCACTTGCTGCCCGATCCGAAGCTGCGCGCCGCGGTCGCCAGGGCGCGGGCCGGCTTCCTGGCCGGCGTGCTGCACCCCGGGGGCACGGGCATGCCGCAATGATCCGGCAGGAAGCAAGGCCGGGCTCTGCCCGGACCCGCCAGGGCGAGCCGCCCTGGACTGGCCTTACTTAAGGGAAGCCGGTCCAGGGGCGGCTCGCCCCTGGCGGAGTTTGAGGCAGAGCCTCAACCTTGCCTGCTTCCTCGCTCGCGCACGAGGAAGCGGACGGGCCGGTCGGGCTGGGTGGTGACGATGCCGCGGGGCATGACGCTGCCGCCGCCGACCAGCTCGATGCGGAAGCGGCCGAGCAGGCGGGCGAGGACGAGCACGGCCTCGGTGATGGCGAACTGGGCGCCGACGCAGATGCGCGGGCCGGCGCCGAACGGCATGTAGCTGTAGCGCTCCGGCGGGGGGGCGCCGGGGGCGAAGCGGGAGGCGTCGAAGCGGTCGGGGTCGGGCCAGCGCTTTCGGTGGCGCTGCAGGACCCACGGCGAGATGCTGACGACGGTGCCGGGCGCGATGTCGTGGCCGGCGACGGTGTCGGCCTCGATCGACTCGCGCACGATCAGGAAGGCGGGGGGGTAGAGGCGCAGGACCTCGTCGAGGAAGGCGCGGGTGCGCACCAGTTTCGGGATCGCGGCCGCGGCGGCGTCCTGCGACAGGTCGAGGCCGGCGGCCTCCTCGGCGATGGCGTCCTGCTCGGAGGGGACGCGGGCGGCGCAGAAGCAGGCCCAGAACAGGGTGACGGCGGTGGTCTCGTGGCCGGCGATGATCATGGTGGCGATCTCGTCGCGAAGCTGGGCGCGGTCGAAGCCGAGGCCGGTGTCGGGGTCGCGGGCTCCGGCAAGCAGGTCGAACAGGTCGCGCGGCTGGTCGGGGTCGGCGGGGTGGGCCTCGCGGCCGTCGATGATGCCGTCGATCAGCCGGGTCCACTCCTCGCGGAAGCGGGCGCGGTCACGGTCGGCGGGGGTCTGCATCGAGGCGGGCAGCATGAGGTCGAGCAGGCCGGGCTGGGCGTGGCGCATGCCGTAGCGCAGCAGCAGGGCGCGCATCGGCTCGGCGAAGCTGTCGGCCTCCAGGGAGACCATGGACTGGGCGGCGATGCGCAAAGCGAGGTGCTGCAGGCGGGGGAGCAGCTCGACGACGCGGGGGCCGGCGGCCAGGGCGTCCTCGGCGCGCTCGGTGGCGGCGACGACGTGGCGGGCGAGGATCGGCATGGTGCGCGGCGCCATGGCGGGCGCGATGGTGCGGCGCTGGTGGCGCCAGGGCTCGCCCTCGGCGAGGAACAGGCCGCCGCCGAGCAGGGGCTGCAGGATGCGGTGGGTGCCGAGGTTGCGGCGATAGTTGGCAGCGTTGGCGACCAGGACGTGGCGGATGCCGTCGGGGTCGTTGAGCATGAGCTGGGCGCGGCCGAGGAAGCGGCCGGGGAGGACCTCGTCCTCGTAGGCGGCCTCGCCCCACAGCTCCAGCAGGTTGCGGCGCAGGACGAGGAAGGCCTCGGGCTGGGTGCGCTGGCGGGTGGGGATCGGCGGGCGAGGGAGGAGGGTCGCGTCGGGCAT
>CAXSER010000169.1:0-6450 GCA_964236315.1 uncultured Acetobacteraceae bacterium
GCGCACCATCGGGTGTTCCAGGCCGCCCGCCTGGCGCAGGCGCTCGGCGACCAGGCGCCGCTGCTGCCGATGCTGGCCATCGCCGGCCTGGCCTGGCAGGGGCGCCGCCGCCCGTCCGACCCGCCGATGCTGTTCGCCGCGCTGTTCGTGGCCGCCTCGTTGCTGACCGGCATCGTGCAGCGCCTCGGCGAGGGTGTGAACGTCAACGCCCACTTCGAGACGCTGGCCGCGCTCTGCATCGCCGCCGGCCTCGCCGTGTCCCGGTCCACGACCCCCACGCCCGCCGCTGGCACCCTGCCAGGGCGCAGTCTCGGGCCAGCCGCGCTGGTCGCCCTGGCGGCGCTGCCCGCGCTTGCGACGGTGCCGCGCACCCTGTCACGGTCGTGGGACCAGGCCCGCGCCGCCCCGGCGCTGGCGCGGTCCTGGCAGCCCGTGATCGAACGCATCCGGGCAGCCCCCGGCCTGGCCGGCTGCGAGATGCCCTCGCTGTGCTTCTGGGCCGGCAAGCCGTTCGTCGTCGACCAGTTCAACCTCGGGCAGAGCATCGACACCGGCGCCCCGCTCGCCCCCTTCGACGCCCTGGCCCGCGCGCACGCGTTCGGGGTGTTCGAGTACGGCCGCGACGCCTACCTCCGCGCGACCGCGCCAGGGCCGCACCGGCGCGACCCGCTGCTGGCCGACCTGCTGGCACAGGGCTACGCGCCGGTGGCGACCGGGCCGGACGGCGCGGTGCTGCTCGGGCCGCCGCGGTAGAAAGCAAGCAGGGCTGGGCTCCCCCTCCGCTGCCATTCCAACGGTCCAGGTGGATCGTCGGAACCTTTGGCAGCTACGCCCGGACCCGCCAGGACAAGCCGCCCTGGACTGGCTTCACTCAGGGAAGGCGATCCAAGGGCCCAGCCCTTGGCGGAGTTTGAGGCAGAGCCTCAACCTTCCTGTCCGTAGGCCCCCACGAACGCCTCCAGCCGGTCCATCGCCTCGTGCAGCCGCGCCGGGCTCTTCGCGTAGCACAGCCGCACCATCCCCTCCGCGCCCGGCCCGAACGCCTCCCCCGGCGCAGTGCCGACCTTGCCCTCGACGACCAGCCGCTTGCAGAACCGCAGCGTGTCCTCGACTCCGTCGACGCGGAACATGCTGTAGAACGAGGCGCTGTTCGGCACCGCGCGCACCCGCGGCATCGCCGCCAGCCGCGCCTCCGCGATCACCCGCCCCGCCCGGCAGTAGTCCAGCAGCTCGGCCACGAACGGCTCCCCGTCGCGCAGCGCCGCGACCGCGCCGGCCTGCAGGAAGGTGGTCGCCCCGCTGGTGTTGAACTGGATCAGCTTCTCGAACGCCGCCGCCTGCCCGGCCGGGTAGGTGATCCAGCCGAGCCGCCACCCGGTCATCGCCCAGGCCTTGGAGAAGCTGTTGACCACATAGACCTGGTCCTCCGGCGCGGCGATCTCCAGCATCGAGGGCGCCACCGGCCGGTCGTACACGAGCCGGTGATACACCTCGTCCGCCAGCACGGAGATCCCTCGCGCGCGGGCAAACGCCAGCACCGCCTCCTGCTCCGCGCGCTCCATCACCCACCCCGTGGGATTGCCGGGCGAGGCGAAGCAGATCACCCGCGTGGTGGCGTCGCAGGCGGCGAACAGCGCGTCGAGGTCAAGCGCCCAGCCCGCCTCGCCCGCCGAGAGCGTGACCGTGCGCACCTCGGCCCCCGCAATCGACATCGCCTTCAGCAGGTTGGGCCAGCATGGCGAGACCGCGACCACGCTGTCTCCGGGCCCCACCAGCGCCTGGGCCAGCAGCACCACGCCGTTCATCCCCGAGCTGGTCAGCGCGACGCGGTCCTCGCTCACCGGCCGCCCGTACAGCCGTTCCAGGTAGGCGCAGAGCGCCTCTCGCAGCGCCGGGACGCCGCGCCCGTGGGCATAGAAGGTGTCGCCGGCGCGCAGCGAGGCGATGGCCGCCTCGCTGATGAACCCCGGGGTCGGCAGGTCGACCTCGCCGGCCCACAGGCCGATCACCTCCGGGTCGTGGCGCCCGAGGCCCCACACCTCGGCGATCAGCGAATCCTGGAGGGCATCAATGGCAGGGCGGATGGCGCGCAAGTCGGTATCTCCGGACGGAAAACAGGACCTCCTTCCTTCAGGAAGGCCGGTCCAGGGGCGCGGCCCCTGGCGGGTCCAGGGCAGGGCCCTGGCCTTGTGCTTGCGCCCGCCGTTGACTTTTGGCCACCCGTTCCCAGACCACGTGGCTATGATCGCCACCATGAACCCCGCCGAGATCCCCCTGTTCGAGGCCGTGATCGTCCCGCACCGCAGCCTGTCGCGGCGCGGCACGCTGATCCTCGTGGGCGCGATGTGCTCGCTCGGCCTCGCGGTGACCGTGGTGTTCCTGCTGCTCGGCGCCTGGCCGGTGGCCGGGTTCGACGTGATCGACGTGGCGCTGGCGGTGCTGCTGCTGCGCATGAACGGACGGGCCCGGCGCTCCAGCGAGACGCTGACTCTGACCGACCGCGCGCTGCACGTGGTGCGCCGCGACCCGGACGGGCGCGAGACCCGGCGCAGCCTCCCGCCGGGCTGGCTGAACGCGATGCTGGAGGAGCGCTCCGGCCGGGTGCCGGCACTCTGGCTGACGGCGCGCGGCGCACGCGAGGAAGTGGCTGCCGCGCTGGGTGAGGCCGAGAAGCGCGATCTCGCCACCGCCCTGCGCGCCGCGCTGCACCGCAGCCGCAACCCGGTGTTCGACAACCCGCAGCTCCGCGACGACCTGCCGCTCGCCGACCTGCCGACCGACGCGCGGGACGACAGCGCGCCGCTACGGGCATGGGACGGACTGGGCAGGCTGGCGCGCCCGACTGGCCCCGACAGCGCCGCATCCTAGACGCATATCAGGCCAGGCAAGGTTGAGGCTCTGCCTCAAACTCCGCCAAGGGCCGAGCCCTTGGATCGCCTTCTGTAAGCAAGGCCGGTCCAGGGGCGGCTCCCTCCGATGGCCTTTCCAACGATCCAGGGGGATCGTTGGAAACTTCGGCCACCTCCGTCCGCTGGTCTGGGCGGAGCCCAGCCTTGCCTGCCGGTGTCAGGCGTCCTGCGGCGTCATCGACTTGATCAGTTCGAACACGCGCTTGCGAACCGTGGTGTCGGTGATGCGGTAGTACGCGCGCACCAGCTCCAGGGTCTCGCGCCGGTTCAGCGTGTCGTCGCCGCCGCCGAACCCCTGCTGCTGCTCGGCAAAGCCGCTGTAGGCGCTGCGCGGCGGCGCACCGTGCGAGGCGGTGAGCTGGTCTGGCATGTCGTCGAAGAAGAAGCTGATCGGCACGTCGAGCACGCGCGACAGATCGAACAGCCGCGAGGCGCCGACGCGGTTCACGCCGCGCTCGTATTTCTGCACCTGCTGGAAGGTGAGGCCGAGCGCCTCGCCGAGTCGCTCCTGCGACATGCCCATCAGGGTGCGCCGCAGGCGGATCCTGGTACCGACGTGCACGTCGATGGGGCTGGGCCGGCTTTCGCGCTCGCCGTTTTCGCCCGGGAGCGTGTCCTTGCCGAGGTCTGAGGGTCGCGCCATGAGCAAACAATCCTTCGGGGAGACGCACCGTGAGCGTGCGCGGTATCGGGTTGTGACTCTGTCGTTTTGATGAGTGCAAGAAGGTTAACGACACAACCCTGAATTGTCAACGATCTCACGCACTGGCAGCGATAGTCCAAAAAAGTAACTTTTCGTTAAATCCTGAACGCCGTCGCAGCCTTGCGACGTCCCATGCCCAGCCCGAGCCCCGACACGGCCAGCGAAAGCAGGATCGGGATCAGCAGCCCGAGCCGGGCATAGGCCGTGGTCGGCAGGTGCCCCGGCAGCGGCAGCACCAGCGTGCCCGCGACCTGCAGCCCGAGTCGGCCCTGCTCGCGCCCGAAGCTGTCGAACGCCGCGCTGATGCCGGTGTTGGCCGCGCGCACCAGCGGCAGGCCCTCCTCGACCGCGCGCATCCTGCCGGCGGCGAGGTGCTGCCTCGGCCCGGTGCCGAGCCCGAACCAGGCATCGTTGGTCACCTCGACCAGCCAGTCCGGCCGGTCCGCCTCGTCGACCACCTGGCTCGGGAAGATGGTCTCGTAGCAGATCAGCACCCCGAACGGCGGCACCCCGGCCACGTGCTGCGTGACGATGCCCAGCCCCGGCGCGAATCCGCCGCCCGGCACCAGCTGCATCAGCGGCAGCCAGGACGGCACGTACTCGCCGAACGGCACCAGGTGCGACTTGTCGTAGGTGGCCGCGACCGTCCCGTCCGGCAGGATCGCCAGCATGCTGTTGCGCGGCCGCCCCGCCGCATCGAAGCGCACAGTGCCCACCAGCGACGCCAGCGCAGGCCCTGCGGCCGAACGCGCCGACTGCGCGATCGCCAGCCGCGCGTTCGCGTCCTCTGCCAGCAGGAACGGGCTCGCCGTCTCCGGCCAGACCACCACCCGCGCACCCGTGCCCGCACCCGTGCCGACGCCCGTGTCCGTCCGGGCCATGCCCTGGCGCGTGAGGTCGAGGTAGTGGCGGAAGGTGGCCACCGCCCAGGCGCGGTCGTGCTTCTCCGCCTCCGACACGTTGCCCTGCGCCACCACCACGGTCAGGCCGGGCGCGGCGGGCAGCGGCTTGGCGAGTCGCACGATGCCGAACCCCGCCCAGGACAGCAGCACGGCCACCGCCGCCAGCGCCGCGCGCCGCCCCAGCACCGGCACCGTCGCCACGAGCAGGGTCGCCAGCGTCAGCCCGTGCACGCCGACCGCGGAGGCCGGCTGGATCATGACGTCGCCGAGCGGCCCGGACAGCGCCCACACGCTGCCCAGCGGGTTCCACGGGAAGCCGGTGAGCACGAACTGCCGCGCGATGTCGGCCAGCGTCCACAGACCCGCGAACAGCATCGTCCGCCGCCACCCCGCCGGCGCCAGCCGCGAGGCCGCGCAGGGCAGGGCGATGAACGGCGCCAGCCCCGCCGCCGTGACCGGCACCGCGAACGGCACCAGCCACCAGAACTGGTCCGCCTTCACCAGGATCGCCTCGGTGATCCAGTACAGCCCGACCAGGTGGTGCCCGAAGCCGAACGCGTAGCCGCGCCGGAACGCCGTCCTCGCGCGCGGGGCCGCGTCGATCAGCGTCAGCAGACCGGGAAAGCTGACCAGCAGCACCGGCACCACGCCCAGCGGCGGCAGCGCCAGTGCCGACAGCGCGCCCAGCGCCAGCGCGACCAGGTCCGCGCGCCACCCCTGCAGCAGCCACAGCCGCCGCCGCAGCCGGCCGAGCGGTCCGGTGCCGAGCGCCCCGCGGCCATGGCCCGGCGCCGCGCCCTCCTGCACCACGACCCCGCCCGCCGCCCGCCCGCGCTCAGCCATGCCCGCCCTCAGCCATGCCGCGCCAGGACAGGCCGTGTCCGCGCGGACAGGCGCCGGCCGCGACCGGGCACAGGCAAAGAGGAAGCGGCGCGGACCCGGACCACGGGCCGGCCCCTGCCGGAAGCGGCACGGACACCCTCACCGCTCAGTCGTGCGCGTCGCGCAGCTGGTAGTGGCGGTAGTACTTGTCGGTCACAAGGTCGGTCTTCACCACCACGGCGACGTCGGTGGTGTTGAACTGCCGGTCGATCACCGCCCCGTCGCCGACGAAGCCGCCCAGCCTGAGGTATCCCTTGATCAGCGGCGGCAGCAGGGCAGGGGGCTTGCCCGCCTCGATCAGCTCGGGCGCCATGCGCCGCATGTCGATCCTGCGCCCCGGCAACGCCACCGGACGCAGCGCCGGCGGTGCCAGATGGTTGTAGTACAGGTAGCTCAGCTCCGTCGCCAGCCGCTCCGGGTCGGTGCCGGGCAGGCTGGCGCAGCCGAACATCACCTCGATGTGGTGCAGAGACACGTAGGCCGCGATGCCCCGCCACAGCAGCTGCATCACCGCGCCCGAACGGTATGCCGCCGTTACGCACGAGCGCCCCAGCTCCAGCGACTGCCCGAAGCGCAGGATAGGCGAGATGTCGTACTCGTCCTCGGAATAGAACCGCCCGAGCTGCGCCGCCGCATGCTGGCGGATCAGACGGTAGGTGCCGACCACCCCCTCCGGCCCCGGCCCGATCGCGTGGTCCACCACCAGCAGGTGGTCGGCAACCTCGTCGTAGGCATCCACGTCGCGTCGGCTGGCACGGGCCTCGCCGCAGGGCTCGGCGCCCATCTCCTCGTAGAACACGCGGTAGCGCAGCGACTGCACCGCGTCGACCTCGTCGGCAGACGTCGCGATCCGCACGCCCAGGTGGCCCGCGCGCAGCTCCCCGAAGCCGCGGCGCCGTTCGCGGCCCGGCGCGTCGTCCACGCGCGACTGCGCCGTCACCGCGCCCTGCCCAGCCGGGGCGCGGCCTCGCCCGCCGGGGCAGCCGCGACGGTGCCGCGCTCGTCGCCGGGCTCGTTGTGCGGCAGGCGCACGACGGCCGCGGGCCCGGCACGG
>CAXSER010000170.1:0-6419 GCA_964236315.1 uncultured Acetobacteraceae bacterium
GAGGCGCCATGCCCGCCCCGTCACGCACCGCGCCCGCCCCGAACGGAACGGCACGCGCCGCCACGACCCGGCCAGGGACGGTACGGGACGCACACTGGTGCACAGGCCGGGCAGGCTGCATTGACAGGGTCTCCATGGCTCGCGCGTGATCGCCGCCGGACCCTAGTTGCGTGGGGCACAACACGGCAAGGAGACGCAGCCATCATGCCAGACCCGCAGCACGCGCCCGCCCCCGACGCGGACACCCCGGCCCGGGCCGCGGAGCGACTCGTGCGCGCCTACTACGACGCCTTCAACCGCCACGACGTCGAAGCCTTCCTCGCGCTGCTCACCCCCGACGTCGAGCACGGCGTCAGCCAGGGCGGCTTCGAGCGCGGCCGGGACGCCTTCCGCGCCTTCGTCGCCCACATGGACCGCTGCTACCTGGAGCGCATCGAGGACCTGGTCGTCATGACCGAGCCCACCGGTACGCGGGCTGCCGCCGAGTTCGTCGTGCACGGCCGCTACATCGCCACCGACCCCGGCGTCCCCGAGGGCACCGCCCCCGCTCGCGACCAGAAGTACACCCTCCCCGCCGGCGCCTTCTTCACCCTGGCGGGCGGCCGCGTTGCCCGCATCGCCAACCACTACAACCTCGGCGACTGGGTCCATCAGGTGAACGAGGCCTGAGCATGCACGCCCCCGGGTCCCTGGACGACCCCGACGCCCCGGACACCCCCGCTGCCCTGGACGACGCCGCCCTGCGCGACCTCCTGTCTCGCACCCGCCGCATCGCCCTGGTGGGCGCCTCCGCCAACCCCGCCCGCCCGTCCCACGGGGTGATGCGCTTCCTCCTCGCCCGCGGCTACGCGGTCACCCCCGTCAACCCCGGCCTCGCCGGCCGGACCCTGCTCGGCCAGCCCGTCGCGGCCGGCCTCGACGACGCCGGCCCCCTCGACATGGTCGACGTCTTCCGCGCCTCCGGCCAGGCCGGAGCCGTGGTCGACGACGCGATCCGCCTCGGTGCCCGCTCCGTGTGGCTCCAGCTCGGCGTGATCGACGCCCCGGCCATCCAGCGTGCCCGCGCCGCCGGCCTCACCGCCGTGATGGACCGCTGCCCCGCGATCGAGTGGCCACGCCTCCTCGGCCGCTGAGGCAAGGCAGGGCCGAAGGCCCTGCCTCTGGACTCCGCCGAAGGCTGCGCCCCTGGAACGCACGACCCGGCCGGAGGCGGCTCCCCTCGATGGCCCTCCGGCAATCCGGGCGGAGTGTCGGAACCTCGGCCTGGCGGGTCCGGCCAGGACCCGGGCATCCCCTCCCGGGAACTTGACCTCGCCTGCGGCATTGGAAGTGCGCAAGGGCCCCGCTCCGGGCCGAACGGCATGGATCATTAGGCATGACCAACGAGGAACGCGACATCATCAGCCGGTTCGTCGCCCGCGTGGGCGGCAGCCCGCAGCAGGGCTTCGGCGCGCCGCCCACCGGCAGCCAGGTCCCCGCCCTGCCCGCGGTCGACCCGGAGGCCGACCGCTTCATCACCGACCAGTTCAGCCAGCACCCCGAGGCCCGCTACCGCATCACCCAGATGGCCTTCGTGCAGGAGGCCGCGCTGGCCGAGGCGCAGAACCGCATCCGCCGCCTGGAATGGGAGATGCAGCAGGCCCGCCAGCAGGCGCCGCAGCAGGCCCAGGGCCAGCCGCCGGGCGCCCCCTCCTCGCGCGGCTTCTTCGGCAACCTGTTCGGCGGCGGCCAGCAGCAGCCCCCCGGCGGCTTCCAGGGCCAGCCCCAGGGCTACGGCCGCCCCGGCTACGGCCAGCAGCAGCAGTACCAGGCCCCCCCGCAGCCGCAGTACCCCCCCGGCTACCAGCCGGGCATGCTGCAGCAGCAGGGCGGCGGCTCCGGCTTCCTCGGCTCCGCGCTGACCACGGCGGCCGGCGTCGCCGGCGGCATGGTCGCCGGCAACGCCCTGATGGGCCTGTTCTCCGGCCACGAGGGCGGCGGCTTCGGCGGCGGCGGCGGCCACGAGACCGTCAACGAGACCATCAACAACTACGGCACCGACCCCGCCGCCGGGGCTGCCGCCGGCGCCGACCCCTGGGCCGGCGCCGGCACCGCCGACACGTCCGGCGGCTTCCCCCAGGACCAGGGCCCCGCCGACCAGGGACCCGTCGACCAGGGCGGCGGCTGGGACCAGGGCGGCGTCGACCCCGGCAGCTTCGACCAGGGCGGCGGCGACCAGGGCGGCTGGGGCGACTCCGGCGGCGGCGGCGGCGGCGACCCCTTCAGCTGAGCCGCACACCCGGCGGGGGCCGGACCACACCCCGCCCCCGCCTCCTCGCCGAGCCCCCGCTCAGCCCACCCGCAGCATCCTGTGCTGCTTGCGCCCCGCCGACAGCTTCGCCGCCCCGTCGCGCAGGTCCGCAGTCGTGACGAGATACGCCTCGTCGCCCATCGCCACGTCGTTCAGCCGCGCCCCCCCGCCCCGCACCAGGCGCCGCGCCTCCCCGTTGCTCGCCGCCAGCCCCGACTCCACCAGCGCGCGGAACAGCGGCACCCCCGCCGCCAGCGCCTCCGCCCCCACCCGGTGCTCCGGCAGGTCCGCCGCCTCTCCCGTCTCGAACGTGCGCCGCGCCACCTCCGCCGCCTCGCCGGCCGCCGCCGCCCCGTGCAGCAGCCGCGTCGCCTCCGTCGCGAGCACCTTCTTCGCCTCGTTCAGCTCCGTGCCCCCGAGCGCCTCCAGCCGCGCGATCTCGTCGAGCCCCACGTCGGTGAACAGACGCAGGAACCGCCCGACATCCCCGTCCTCCGTGTTGCGCCAGAACTGCCAGTAGTCGTACGCCGACCGCCGGTCCGCGCGCAGCCACACCGCCCCGCTCGCCGTCTTGCCCATCTTCGCCCCGGACGCCGTGGCGATCAGCGGCGTGGTCAGCCCGAACACCTGCCGCGAGTCCGTGCGCCGCACCAGCTCGACCCCGGAGACGATGTTCCCCCACTGGTCCGACCCGCCGATCTGCAACGTCACGTCACGAGTGCGGCTCAACTCCCTGAAATCATAGCTTTGCAGGATGGAGTAGTTGAACTCCAGGAACGTCAGCCCCTGCTCGCGCTCCAGCCTGGTGCGCACGCTGTCGAACGACAGCATCCGGTTGACGCTGACATGCGTCCCCACCTCGCGCAGCAGCTCGATGTAGCCCAGCCGGTCCAGCCAGTCCGCGTTGTTCACCAGCAGCGCGTCGCCCACCGGCCCGCCATCGCCTGAACCATCCTGCGAGGAAAACCCCACAAACGGCTCGAAACACAGCTTTATCCCCGCCATGTTCGCCGCGATCTGCCCGTCGTCGAGCAGCCGCCGCGCCTCCTCGCGGAACGACGGGTCCCCGATCCGTGTCGTCCCCCCGCCCAGCACGACGACCGGCCGGTGCCCCGTGCGCTGCATCAGCCGCAGCAGCATGATCTGCACCAGACTGCCGACGTGCAGGCTGTCCGCCGTGCAGTCGAACCCCGCATACCCGCTCACCCGCCCGGCCATCAGCGCCGCATCGAGCGCCGCTTCGTCGGTGCACTGGAACACGAAGCCGCGGCTGCGGGCTTCCTGCAGGAATTCGCTTCTGGGCATGATGATCTCGGCTGCGAGGCCGGGGCTCCCACGCGCACACCGCGCGGCCAAACCCCCGGCAAGGGCCGCGAACCATGCCCGACTCCCCCGCCCCCGACAACGCCGCCCGCCCCGAAGGACACCGCCATGCTCCGCGCGATCGGCCTGATGAGCGGCACCTCGCTGGACGGTGTGGACGCCGCCGTCATCGACACCGACGGCGAGCGCGTCGCCGGCTTCGGCCCGAGCCTGACCCTGCCCTACCCGCCCGCCCTGCGCGCCACGCTGCGCCGCCTGATCGACCGCGCCGCCGCCGACGCCCTCCCCCCCACCGACCCCGAGCTGCTCGCCGCCACCGAGGCCCTGACCCTGCGCCACGCCGAGGCCGTCGCCGCCCTCGACACCCCCTGCGATCTCGTCGGCTTCCACGGCCAGACCATCCTGCACCGCCCCGCGCAGCGCCTCACATGGCAGATCGGCGACCCCGCCCTCCTCGCCCGCGCGACCGACACCCCCGTCGCCTGGGACTTCCGCACCGCCGACGTCGCCGCCGGCGGCCAGGGCGCCCCGCTCGCCCCCCTGTTCCACGCCGCCCTCGCCCGCGACCTGCCCGGCCCCCTCGCGATACTGAACCTCGGCGGCGTCGCCAACCTCACCTGGCTCGGCCCGACCGCCGGCGCCGACCGCCAGATCCTCGCCTGCGACACCGGCCCCGGCAACGCCGCGCTCGACGACTGGGCCCTGCGCCACACCGGCCTCCCCGTGGACCAGGACGGCGCCCTCGCCCGCGCCGGCCACCCCCACGAGCCCACCCTGGCCCGACTCCTCACCCACCCCTTCTTCTCAAGAACCCCGCCCAAGTCCCTGGACCGGCAGGATTTCGCCACCCCCCTGGACCGCCTGGACCTCTCCCCCGCCGACGGCGCCGCCACCCTGACCGAGTTCACCGCCCGCGCCGTTGCCGCCACCCTCCTGCCGGAACCGCCCCGCCGCTGGCTGGTGTGCGGCGGCGGCCGCCACAACCCCGCGCTCATGGACGCGCTGCGCCGTGCGCTCCCGGGCACGGTCGAGGCGGTGGAAACCCTGGGATGGGACGGGGACGCCCTGGAGGCGCAGTGCTTCGGCTTCCTGGCGGCGCGGGTCGCGAGAGGACTGCCGCTCAGCCTGCCGGGAACGACCGGGGTGCCGGAGCCATGCCCCGGCGGCCGTATCGAAGGAAGCAAGGTCGGGCTCCCCTTCCGCTGACCATCCCGATGGCCCAAGAGGGCCATCGGAACCTTCGGCCAGCCACGCCCGAACCCGCCAGGAGCGGGCCGCCTCTGGACCGTCCTTGCCTAAGGGAGGCCAGTCCAGGGCGGCTCGCCCTGGCGGAGTCCAGAGGCAGAGCCTCTGGCCTTCCCTGCTCAGTCGGCCGCGAACGCCATCGTGCGCCGCGCCACGACCTTGCTGACGTGGTCCTCGAGGTCCGACGCCACCTGGTCCGCGTGCTCGGCGAACACGTGGTCCGCGCCGACGGCGATGCGGTAGTCGACCTGCACGCCCTTCTGGGTGTTGAGCTTGTCGACGAGCTTGCGCACCGCCGGCTCCGGCACGAGCTCGTCGTTGTCGCCGTGCAGCATGAGCCCGCCGCACGGACACGGCGCCAGGAACCCGAAGTCGTAGTGGTTGGCCGGGGGTGCCACGCTCACCCAGCCCGAGATCTCGGGACGGCGCATCAGCAGCTGCATGCCCACGAACGCCCCGAACGAGTACCCGGCGATCCACAGCCCGCCCGAGTTCGGGTTGACCATCTGCATCCAGTCCAGCGCCGCCGCCGCGTCGCCGATCTCGCCGATGCCGCCGTCGTAGCGCCCCTGCGAACGCCCGACGCCGCGGAAGTTGAAGCGCATCACGGAGAAGCCCAGCTTCTGGAACGACTGGTACATCGTGTAGGTGATGCGGTTGTTCATGGTCCCGCCGTGCATCGGATGCGGGTGCAGGACGAGGGCCAGCGGCGCGCCGGCCTCCTTGGAGTGGTGGTAGCGTCCCTCGAGCCGGCCATCGGGGCCGGCGAACATCACCTCGGGCATGGATGCGGATTCCTTTGCCCGCGCCAGCGCCGCGCGGGGGGGTAAGACGGTGGTCCGGAACCGACGGCGGCGTCGGCCCGTGGCGGGGAAGACCATGCCGGCGGGGCCGGCAGCCTGGCGTGCGTCCGGCGACGGGCGCATCGAGCATCGTGGCAGAATTGTGTCGCGCAGAGGCGCACCGGATCGCGATCCGTCCAATATAGGCAACGGACGGGAAGGTGATAACGGAATTGCGCCCCAACTCCTACATTTTTGCGCACCTTCGCGTGCTGACCCTCCCCTGATGCAACCCTTTCGGCGGAGCCGCCCGTGCAACCCGGCCCGGAGATGACCTACCTCGACGCCAACGCCAGCGAGCCGCTGCGCCCCGAGGCGCGCGACGCCGTGCTGCGCGGCCTCGACCTGTGCGCCAACCCCTCCTCCATCCACGCCGCCGGCCGCGCCGCCCGCCGCGCCCTGGAGGACGCGCGCGCCACGATCGCCGCCAGCTTCGGCGCCCAGCCGGCCGGCGTGGTGCTCACCTCCGGCGGCACCGAGGCCGACGCGCTCGCCGTGCACGGCCTCGGCGCGGGCCGCCGCGTGCTCGCCGGCGCCACCGAGCACGACGCCATCCTGCAGGCCTGCCCGGACGCCCCCCGCATCGGCGTGCTGCCCGACGGCCGCCTCGACCTGGCCGCGCTGGACGCCCTGCTGTCGGATGGCCCGCCCGCCCTGGTGTGCGCGATGCTCGCCAACAACGAGACAGGAACCCTGCAGCCGGTCGCCGCCGCCGCCGC
>CAXSER010000171.1:0-6401 GCA_964236315.1 uncultured Acetobacteraceae bacterium
CCGGGCTCTGCCCGGACCCGCCAGGGGCGAGCCGCCCCTGGACCGGCCTCACTTAGGAAGGCGATCCAAGGGCCCGGCCCTTGGCGGAGTTTGAGGCAGAGCCTCAACCTTGCTTCCTTGCCTGGCCGCGCCCGCAGCCCGACCGAAGCCGGAGCCCCCCATGTCCCGCCACACCCCCGCGTCCCGCCTGACCGTCCCCGCCCTGCGCGCCCGCAAGGGCGGCGACAGGCTCGTGTGCCTGACCGCCTACACCGCCCCCATGGCCGCACTCCTCGACCCCCACGTCGACGTCCTCCTGGTCGGCGACTCCCTCGGCATGGTCGTCTACGGCCTGCCCACCACGCTCGGCGTCACCCTGGACATGATGATCGCCCACGGCCGCGCCGTGGTGCGCGGCGCGACGCGCGCCCTCGTCGTCGTCGACCTCCCCTTCGGCACCTACGAGGCCGGCCCCGCCCAGGCCCACGCCAGCGCCGCCCGCGTCCTCGCCGAGACCGGCGCCCAGGCCGTCAAGGTCGAATCCTGCGACGGCATGGCAGAGACCATCGCCTTCCTGTCCGGCCGCGGCATCCCGGTGATGGCCCACGTCGGCCTGCGCCCCCAGGCCGCCAACGCCGACGGCGGCTTCCGCGCCAAGGGCCGCACCGACGCCGAGCGCACCCGCGCCCTGGCCGAGGCCCGCGACGCAGACGCCGCCGGCGCCTTCGCCATCGTCGTCGAGGGCGTCAGCCGCGACCTGGCCGACGAGATCACCCGCGCGGTCGGCGTGCCCACCATCGGCATCGGCGCCTCCGCCGGCTGCGACGGGCAGATCCTCGTCGTCGACGACATGCTCGGGATGTTCGACTGGACGCCCCGCTTCGTCCGCCGCTACGCCGACGCCCGCGCCCTCGTGACCCAGGCCGCCGCCGCCTACGCCGCCGACGTGCGCGCCGGCACGTTCCCGGGCATCGCGGAGACCTACGGGCTGGGCGCAGGCAAGCAGGGTTGAGGCTCCGCCTCAAACTCCGCCAGGGCGAGCCGCCCCGGACCGGCTTCTCTTGGGCAGGCCGGTCCAGGGGGGCTCCCCCTGGCGGGTCCAGGGCAGAGCCCTGGCCTTGCTGTCAGCCCTTCACCCACACCGTCTGCGCGTTGACGAACTCCCGCACCCCGAAGTGCGACAGCTCCCGCCCGTAGCCGCTCTTCTTGACGCCCCCCACCGGCGTCCTCGGGTTGGACGCCGTGAACCCGTTGACGAACACGCCCCCCGTCTCCATCCGCCGCGCCATGTCGCGCGCCTTCGCCGCGTCCGCCGTCCACAAATTGCCGCTGAGCCCGTACTCGCTGGTGTTGGCCAGCGCCAGCGCGTCCTCCGCGTCGCGCGCCACCACCAGCGCCGCCACCGGCCCGAACACCTCCTCGTCGAACGCCGCCATCCCCGGCCGCACCCCGCCCAGCACCGTGGCCTCGTAGAACCATCCCGGCCCCTCGACCTTGTGCCCCCCGAGCAGCAGCCGCGCGCCCTGCGCCACCGAGCGCTCGACCTGTTCGTGCACCCCCTCGCGCAGGTCCTCGCGCGCGATCGGCCCCATGCCCGTCGCCGGGTCCATGGGATCGCCCGCGCGCACCCCGCGCGCCGCCTCCAGGAACCTCGCGGTGAACTCTTCCGCGATCGGCGCCTCCAGGATGAAGCGCTTGGCCGCCAGGCACACCTGCCCGGCGTTGCCGAACCGCCCCCTGATCCCCGCCGCCACCGCCGCGTCGATGTCCGCGTCCGCCAGCACGATGAACGCGTCGATCCCCCCCAGCTCCAGCACCGACTTCTTCAGCGCCCGCCCCGCCAGCGCCGCCACCGCCGACCCCGCCTTCATGCTGCCCGTCAGGGTGACGCCGGCGATGCGGCGATCCTCGATCACCCCGCCGACCGCGTCGTTGTCCGCGTTGAGCACCGCGAACAGCCCGCGCGGCAGCCCGCTGTCCTCCCAGGCGTCGCGCAGCAGGTAGGCGCAGCGCATCACGTTGGGCGCGTGCTTGAGCACGAAGCCGTTGCCCGACAGCATGATCGGCACCGCCGCCCGCACCGCCTGCCACAGCGGCAGGTTCCACGGCATGATCCCCAGCACGAGCCCGACCGGCCGGAACGCGACATGCACCGCGTCGCCCCCCTCGACCTCCACCGGCTCGTCCGCCAGCAGCGCCGGCCCGTGCCGCGCATACCACTCCGCCGTCGCCGCGCACTTCTCGACCTCGGCGCGCGACTCCGCGAGCACCTTGCCCATCTCGGCGGTGATCACCGGCGCGATCTCCTCCGCCCGCGCCCGCAGCGTCGCCGCCAGCCCGGCGTACACCGCCGCACGCGCCTCGACCGGCATGTCGCGCCAGGCCCGGAACGCGTCGTCCGCGTCGGCGAGGAGCCGCTCGACCGCCTCGGGCCCCTGGAACGCGAACCGCTCGATCACCGCACCGGTGGCCGGGTTGCGCGAGACAGCGCCGGGCGCATGGGTGTCGGGCATGGCGTGCTCTCCGTGCAGATCGGGCGCAGCGGCCCGCTCCGGCACAACGTGGGGGCGCTGGATCACGAGCGCAGCAATCAAGGCCGGGCTCTGCCCGGACCCGCCAGGGCGAGCCGCCCTGGACCGGCTTCCCCTAAGGCAAGGCGATCCAAGGGCCCGGCCCTTGGCGGAGTTTGAGGCGGAGCCTCGACCTTGCCTGCCTTCAGTCCCGCTCCTGCAGCCGCGCCAGCAGGAAGTCGCGGAACACCATGACCCGCTTCGAGCTGCGCAGCTCCTCGGGATAGACGAAATACGCGTCGACCTTCGGCGCCTTGGTCTCCGGCAGCAGCCGCACGAGCCCGTCGAGGTCCGAGCCCATCCAGTCCGGCAGCGCCCCGATGCCGAGCCCGCCGCGCACCGCGGTCGCCATCGCCGCCAGGCTGTTGACCTCCAGCAGCGCGCGCCTCGGCTGCCCCGGCCGTCGCCCCGCCTCGGCGAGCCAGTTCATGTCCGCGACCGGCGCATGGTAGTCGCCGAACAGGATCAGCCTGTGCTCGTCCAGCTCTTCCGCCCGCGTCGGCACGCCGTGCGCCTTGCAGTACTCGGGCGCCGCGCACACCAGCCAGCGGATCTCCATCAGGTGCCGCTGCACCAGGTCCGGCTGGCGCGGCGGGTGCATCCTGATCGCGACGTCCGCCTGCCGCATCGCGAGATCGAGGTCCGCGTCGTCGAGCAGCAGGCTGACGGTGACGTCCGGATACGCGGCGAGGAACCCCGGCAGCTTCGGCGCCAGCCAGGACGCGCCGAACCCCACCGTGGTGGTCACGCGCAGCCGGCCGGCGGGCCTCTCCTTGCTCTCGGTGAGCAGCGCCTCTGTCATCGCCAGCTTGGCGAACACCTCGCGCACGGTGCGGTTGAGGCTCTCGCCCTGCTCGGTGAGGATCAGGCCGCGGGCGTGGCGGTGGAACAGCGGCACCGCCAGCGCCTCCTCCAGCGCCGAGATCTGCCGCGACACCGCGGACTGGCTGAGGTTGAGCGTGTCGCCGGCGTGGGTGAAGCTGCCCGCCTCCGCGACCGCGTGGAACACCCGCAGCTTGTCCCAGTCCATCACCGCTCCTGGCCCGTGTGGGAAGTCCCGCCCGCCCGCATGCCGACGCCCGCCCGCGCCGCCGGCTCAGTACGCGGCAATGGAGGCGACCTGCTCGTCCACGATGTCGACCTGCGCGGCCAGCCAACGCTCGGCCTCCAGCGCCGCCATGCACCCCGTGCCCGCCGCCGTCACCGCCTGGCGGAACACCCGGTCCGCCACGTCGCCGGCGGCGAACACCCCGTGGATGTTGGTCCGCGTGCTGCCCGGCTCGGTGACGATGTAGCCGTCCTCGTCGAGGATCACCTGCCCGCCGAACACGCCGGTGTTCGGCGTGTGCCCGATCGCCACGAACACCCCGTCGACGGCGAGCAGCGACTGCGCCCCGGTGCGCCGGTTGCGCAGCATCAGCCCGCACACCGTCTCCGGCTGCCCCTGGCCGAGCACCTCCTCGACCTCGCTGTCCCACACCACCTCGACCTTGGGATGGGCGAACAGCCGGTCCTGCAGGATGCGCTCGGCCCGCAGCGAGTCGCGGCGGTGGATCAGCGTGACCTTGCTGGCGTGGTGGGTGAGGTAGAGCGCCTCCTCGACCGCGGTGTTGCCGCCGCCGACCACGGCGACCTCCTTGCCGCGGAAGAAGAACCCGTCGCAGGTCGCGCACGCCGACACCCCGCCCGCGCGCAGCCGCGTCTCGGACTCCAGCCCCAGCCAGCGCGCCGACGCCCCCGTCGCGATCACCACCGCGTCGGCGACATAGACGTCCCCCGAGTCGCCGGTGCAGCGGAACGGCGCGCGCGAAAGGTCCGTCTCCACGATGATGTCGTCGATGATGCGCGTGCCGACGTGGGCCGCCTGCGCCGCCATCTGCTCCATCAGCCACGGCCCCTGCACCGCCTCGGCGAATCCCGGGTAGTTCTCGACGTCCGTGGTGATGGTGAGCTGTCCGCCCGGCTGCAGCCCCGCGACCAGGATCGGCTCGAAGCTGGCCCGGGCGGCGTAGATCGCGGCGGTGTAGCCGGCCGGGCCCGCCCCGATCACGAGCAGGCGGGTGCGATGGGTCTGCGGCATCGACGATTCTGCCTCCGGCAATGCGACACGTTACCGGCCGGTTGCAGGCCGGCGCAAGCAAGCGCACGCCGCCCACGCGCAGCAGCCATGCCGCAGGCGCCACCAGGCGCCGGGCCTGCCGCCTCGGGAACAGGCCTGCCGGGGCCCCGGGCCTCCGGAGGCTCGCGGCGGAGCCGGGTCCCGGTCGCCGCCCCGCCCTTCGGTCTTGCGCCATTGCGCCCGCGGCCCGATCCTGCCGGCCCGGAGGCCTCCTGCCGCCCGGCCAGATGCGCGGTGACTATGGATACCACGACCACGGCCGAGCTTGACGGGATCGACCGCCGCATCCTCGACGAGCTGCAGCAGGACGGACGGATGACCAACGTGGAACTGGCGCGACGCGCCGGCATCTCCGCGCCGCCCTGCCTGCGCCGCGTGCGCCGTCTGGAGGAGGCCGGGATCATCCGCGGCTACCACGCCGACACCGACCCGCAGGTGCTCGGCTGGGAGATCACCTTCTTCGCCATCGTGGGCCTCGACAGCCAGAAGGAGACCGTGCTGACCGCGTTCGAGACCCTGGTCGCCGACTGGCCGGAGGTGCGCGAGTGCCACATGATCCGCGGCGGCGGCGACTTCCTCCTGCGCCTGGTGGCCCGCGACACCGCGCACGAGAACCAGCTCACCCGCAGGCTCACCGCGGCGCCCGGCGTGGCCAGGGTGCAGACCCTGCAGACCATCCGCACCAGCCGCAGCCTCGCCGGCGTGCCGCTCTGAGGGCGGCGAAGGCCGGGAAGCAAGGTTGAGGCTCTGCCTCAAACTCCGCCAAAGGCCCGCCTTTGGAATCCCCCTCTTAAGAACGGGGTTTCCAAAGGGCTCGGCCCTTTGGCGGGTCCGGGCAGAGCCCGGCCTTGCTTCCCGGGCCGGCCTCTCAGTCGACAAGCGGCCGAGTCAGGGTGCGGTCCATCGCCCGGCCGGGGTTGCCGCGCGCGGTCAGCCCGGGGACGGTGCGGCTCGGGTACACCGACAGCGTGCTGCCGGTGGCGGCGTCGCGCGGCAGGCTGTTGAGCGGCTGCGGCATCGAGGAGGCGGAGAACGCGGACGGCGGGCTGTGCGTGAAGCCCAGCGCGTCCTGCGCCATCGCGCTGGCGGGAAGGGCGGCCGCGATCACGGCGGCCAGAAGGAAATGCCTCATCATCGGGTGTCCATCATTCGTCGGCGACATCATCGGCGTCGATGCACACTCAGGTGGTCATGCCCCGGCCGCGCCGAACCGCACGCCCGGGCATAAGATCCATGCGACCGACGCCTGAAGCCCCCGCCAGCCCGGCGCCGGATGCAACGCTCGCGGGCGCCACGGCACCGTTCCCACGCACCGCGCTGCTCGCGCTGCTGGCGCTGACCGCGGCCCGGCTGGGGGTGGCCGGTCTGGCGCCGCTGTCGCCGGACGAGGCGTACTACTGGACCTGGTCGCGCGCCCTCGCCCCCGGCTACCTCGACCACCCGCCGATGGTGGCGCTGTGGATCCGCGCCGGCACCGCGATCGCCGGCGACACCGGGCTCGGCGTGCGGCTGCTGGCCCCGCTCGCCGTCGGCCTGGGCTCCGCGCTGCTGTGGTCGGCCGCCGAGGACATCCTGCCGGGCCGCCGCGCCGGGGTGCCCGCCGCAGCCCTGCTCAACGCGACTCTGCTGCTCGGCGTCGGCGCGGTGACCATGACGCCGGACACGCCGCTGCTGTTCTTCTGGTGCGCGGCGCTGGCGGCGCTGGGCCGGCTGCTGCGCACGGGGCAGGGGGC
>CAXSER010000172.1:0-6401 GCA_964236315.1 uncultured Acetobacteraceae bacterium
TTCCGTCACTAATCTCAGGATTTTAAAAGTCCATGACTTGATTGAAGCAAAATTTTCTATTGGGTCCTCCTCTGTCGGTGTAAACGCATATCTACGCATTTGACCTCGGTGGAGGACACCTCCACAAATATGATATAAATTCTTTAGATCGATTTTATCTAGGTATGGCTCAACTACATCTTTGAGTTCAATTTTTCCATTAACTACGCTCAGAAAAACTGGGCGAGGATAAAAGTTTGGATTTAAAATTTCGATTAGTCTGATAAGTTTGTCAGCGTAACTTTCTTTTTGAAAAAGAGGTGTTTTAGCCTCAGGTATTTGCCCGTGTGCAGTTAAACATGAAAGTGCAAGACACTCGCAGATCATTCTAAGTTGAAGGAAACAGAATTCTTTTGCAAGAACTCCTTTTAGGTTAGTCTTTCCATCTATAACATGTCTGATAGAATTTGCTCGCGAGCTTATTTCAGACATTAATAGATGGTAGCGATCCATAAGAAGCTTCTCTTCCTCGTCTGCCTCCACCTAATTCTCCTTCTAACTTCGGAGTTTTATCTTCAAAGACGCGTAAACAATCTGACATGTTGTTAGCATTGTAAATCTATTGGGCTTATATTAACAGTCAATCTCATTTTAATCCAGGCGTCGATCCTATTTCCCGCCCGTGTCCTCCGGCTTCTCCTGCGCCACCGCCACCTTCATCCCGTCGGCCGACAGCACCGGCGGGTTGAGGATCAGCTGCTCCCCTGCCTTCAGCCCCGCCTGCACCTCGACCTGCCCCCCGTTGTCCGCCAGCACGTCGAGCTTGCGCAGCCTGAGCACCCCGTTGTCGAACACCGCGGCGCTCAGCCCGTCCTTGCTGAAGATCACCGCCTCGGACGGAACCAGCGCCACCGGCGTCACCCGCGGCACGTCGAGGTGCACGATCCCGTACAGCCCCGCCGCCAGCGTCCCGTCGCGGTTGTCCACGTCCACCTCGGTGAGCAGCGTGCGCGTCCCCGCCTGCAGCGCGCTGGCGTTGCGCGCCACCTTGCCGTGGAACTCGCGCCCGGGCAGCTCCGGCACGCTGACCATCGCATCCTCGCCGTCGTGCAGGCTGAAGTAGCTCTCCTGCGGCACGTACACCTGCACCCGCAGCACGTCCGAGCGCGCGATCGAGAACAGCTCCGTCCCGCTCGACGCGTTCGCCACCACGAGCGACCCCACGTCGACGTCGCGCGCCGTGATCACCCCGTCGAACGGCGCGGTGATCCTCTCGAAGTCCACGAGCTGGCGCAGCCGCCGCACCTCGGCCGCCTGCGCCTCGATGTTCGCCTTCGCCACCCCCACGCCGGCGTTGCTGGCCTCGAGGCTCGACTTGTCCGTGTCCCCCTGCTGGCGCGAGCTCCACCCGTTCTTCACCAGGTCCGCCGTGCGCTGCTGGGTGATCCCCGCGAGCTTCTGGTTCGCCTGCGCCTGCGCGAACGCCGCCGCCGTCTGCGCGAGCTGCGCCTGCGCCTGCGCGTACTGCTGGTCCACGTCCGGCGAGGCGATCACCGCCAGCACGTCGCCGGCGTGCACCTTGCTGCCGATGTCCACGTTGCGCTTGGCCACGTACCCCGTGGAGCGCGCGTACAGCGTCGCCGCGTCGAACGCCTGCATGTTGCCCGGCAGCTCGATCCTGTGCGGCCCCTCCAGCACCTTGACCGGCGCCACCCGCACCTGCGGCACCGCGTCGTTCTGCTGCGCCAGCGACTTCGCCGCACTCGCGCTCGTCTCGGAGTGGCTCCACACGCCATACCCCACCAGCAGCCCGAGCCCCGCGAGCGCCGCCACCCCCAGCATCAGCGCCAGCCGCCCCCGCCTCCGGTCCAGCGCGGGGTCCGGCGCCTTCGCCGGCGCCTCCTTCGGCGCGTCGCGCGGCGTATCCTGCCTGGACCGCGGCGCGCCCTCCTTGCCCTCGCCTCCGTCCTTCCCGGCGTCCTCGCGCGCGTCCGTCCCGCCGCTGCCCGAGCGCGCCATGCCGGCCGCCACGCCGTCCTCGCCCGGCCTGCCTGCCTCCGTGCTCTGCTTCGACTCCGTCCCGCCCGTGCCAGGCGGCGTGCTGATCTGGTTCATGCAGGGCTCCCTTCATGCGCGACCCGTGGCGACGGGGCCTCCGCCTTGACGCGCTCGAACCGCCCGATGACGGAGTACAGGTATGGCACGAACAGAAGCGTCGTCATCGTCCCCACCAGCACGCCGCCGATCACCGCGCGCGCCAGCACCGCGTTCTGCTCCTCGCCGGGGCCCCCGATCGCCATCGGCACCATGCCGACCATCATCGCCGCCGCCGTCATCAGCACCGGCCGCAGCCGCGTGACCCCCGCTGACAGCGCCGCCTCCGGGGCGCTCATCCCCGTCTCCCTCTGCTCGCGCGCGAAGGTCACCAGCAGGATCGAGTTCGCCGACGCGACGCCCACCGACATGATCGCCCCCATCAGCGAAGGAACGCTGAACGTCGTCCCCGTGACGTAGAGCAGCAGCACGATCCCGCTCCCCGCCCCCGGCAGCGCCAGGATCACCGCCAGCGGATCGAGGAAGCTCTGGTAGTTCACGACCATCAGCATGTAGACGAACACCGCCGCGAACAGCAGCCCGAGCGTGAGGTTGGCGAACGCCTCGTTCATGCTGCTGATCTGCCCGGTCACCAGGATCTTGTTGCCCGCGGGCATCTGCCCCTGCATGTCGTCGACGATCCTCTGCACGTCCTTCGCGACGCTGCCGAGGTCGCGGTCCTGCACGCTGCCGTAGACGTCGTACACCGCCTGGATGTTCGTCTGGTTGAACACCGACTGCACCGCCACGCGCTTGAAGCTGGCCACGTTGCCGAACAGCCCCGGCACGATCGTCCCGTTGGTGCTGCTGCTGGTGATCGGCGTGTTGTTGAGGTCGTTGACGTCGGCGATGCGGTACTCCGGCGTCTGCACCGCGAGGAAGTACGGGATCCCGTTCGCCGGATCGGTCCAGAAGTTCGGCGAGACCTGCTCGGACGAGCTGAGCGAGATGTTGAGGTCGTTCGCCACCTGGTTGACCGTCAGCCCCAGCTCCTGCGCCCGCGTCCTGTCCACGGTGTAGTAGAGCTGCGGCGCGTCCAGCTCCTGCTGCACGTGCGCGTCAACCAGCCCCGCGACCCCCGAAAGCCGGTGCCGCAGCTCGGCGGCCACCTTCTGGTTGCCCGCGCGGTCCTTGCCCGTGACCCGCACGTCGATCTGCGACGGCACCCCGAAGTTCAGGATCTGCGTCACCAGGTCCGCCGGCTGGAAGTAGAACATCGCGTCCGGGAACGCGCTCGGCAGCACGGCGCGCAACTGCCGCACGTACTCCGCCGTCGGCCTGTGCCCCTCGTTGAGCTGAAGCAGGATCTGCCCGTCGTTGACCCCGATCGTCGTCCCGTCGGTGAACGCCAGGTTGTACAGCCGCTGCGGCAGCCCGATGTTGTCGAGCACCAGACCCAGGTCCTTGCCCGGGATCACCGTCCTGATCCTCTCCTCGATCGCCGCGAAGTACTGGCTGGTCCGCTCGATCCGCGTCCGTGCCGGCGCCCTGACGTGCAGCTGGATCAGCCCCGCGTCCACCGGCGGGAAGAAGTCCGTGCCCACGAACAGGCTCAGGCACCCTGCCGCCCCCACGACCCCCAGCGCCACGAGCGGCGTGATGAAGCTCCGCCGGATGATCCCCCCCAGAACGAAGCCGTAGAAGTCGCGGAACCGGTCGAACCCGCGGTTGAACCCGGCGTGGAGGCGCCCGAACCACCCGGGCGTGCTCCCATCGTGGTGCCGCTCGTGCTCGGATCGCAGCAGCAGCCGGATGATGATCGGCGTCAGCGTGCGCGACAGCGCGTACGACGCCAGCATGGCGAACACCACCGCCATCGCCAGCGGCGTGAACAAGAACCGCGCGGCGCCCTGCAGGAAGAACACCGAGACGAACACGCAGCAGATCGACAGCGTGGAGATCAGCGTCGGCACCGCGATCCCGGCCGCCCCCTCCAGCACCGCCTCGTCGAAGTCGCCTCCCTCGTCGAGGAGGCGGTGCGTGTTCTCGATCGTCACCGTGGAATCGTCCACGAGGATGCCGACCGCCAGCGCCAGCCCGCCCAGCGTCATGGTGTTCAGCGTCTGCCCCAGCGCCGAGAGCACCGCGATCGACGTGAGGATCGACAGCGGGATGGACACCATCACCACCACCGTCGAGCGCCACGACCCCAGGAAGATCAGGATCATCAGCGCCGTCAGCCCCGCCGCGATCGCGCCCTCGCGCAGCACGCTGCTGATCGCGTCGCTCACGAACGTCGACTGGTCGAACAGCAGCCCGATCTTCATCCCCGGGGGGGCCGACTGCTGGATCGCCGGCATCGCCGCCTTGACCGCCTTCACGACCGACAGCGTCGACGCGTCGCCGTTCTTGATGATCGTCAGCAGCACGGACGCGTGCCCGTCGTCGTGCACCACGTTCTGCTGCACCGCCCAGCCGTCGCGCACGTGCGCCACGTCGCTGAGATAGACCGTCGTGTCCCCCACCTGGCGGATCGGCACCCGGTTCAGCGCCTCGATCGAGCGCGCCGAGCTGTTGATGCTCACGATGAGCTGCTTGTCGCCCATCTTCGCGTCGCCCGACGGCAGCGTCAGGCTCTGCGCGTTGACCGCGGTGACCACGTCCATCGGCGCCACCCCCTTCGCCCGCATCGCGTCGGGATCGAGGTCCACCATCACCTGCCGGTACTTGCCGCCGTACGGCGTCGGCAGCGTGATCCCCGGGATCGGCGCCAAGGCCTGCCTGATCTGGTAGATGCCGTAGTCGTAGAGCTGCTGCTGGTTCAGCTTGTCCGAACTCAGGCTGATCTGCAGCACCGGCACGCTCGACGCGTTGTACTGCACGATGGTCGGCGGCTGGATCCCCGTGGGCATCAGCGCGCGGATCGAGTTGGACGCCGAGACGATCTGCGCGATCGCCAGGTCCACGTTGACGTTGGCCTGGAAGTAGATCTTCTCGACCGCGATCCCCTCCAGCGTCTGGCTCTCGATGTTCTTGATGTCGCCGACCGACGAGCTGATCGAGTACTCGCTGTAGGTGGTGACCCGCTGCTCCATCTCCGCCGGCGTGAGCCCGGTGTACTGCCAGATCACCGTGACCACCGGCACGTTGATCGACGGGAAGATGTCCTTGGGCGTGACCAGGATCGCGCTGGCGCCCAGGAACAGCATCAGCGCCGCCATCACGTAGAACGTGTACGGATACTTCAGCGCGAACTTGACCAGACCCATGCTCTTCCCCTGCCCAGCCCGTCGCCCGCCAAGTCACCCGCACCGGCCCGCGCCACGCACCGGCCCGCGCCGCCCCGCACCATCTTCTGCGAGGCCCGCACCGTTGTGCGCACAACCACTCGGACCCAGATAGGACGCCGCACGACAGCCGCCGAATGATTTTCCGGTGTGGGACGCCGCGGGACGGCATCGTACACCTTTCGTCACACGCCCCGCACGCCGCGCGGGCAGGGCAGGGCGCCGCCCCGCGCCGCAACCCGGGCAGGACCACGATGCTGTTCACGCTGGAGATCGACGGCCGACCCGTCCTGGTGCTGGCCGACGACGACCTGGACGCCGCCGAGGAGACCGCCGGTGCCGCCCCGATGGCCGAGCAGCTCGCCGCCCTCGACCACGCCGGCCGCCGCCTGTGGGACAGCCGCGCCCGCCCCCGCGTCCGCCCCGCCACCGCCCCCGAGTCCGCCACCTGGCACGACGCCTTCGCCGAGGCCCTGGCCGACGGCGACGCCTACGAGGACGAGGCCGACACCTGGGCCGTCTTCCTGATCGACGTCGCCCCCCGCTGATCCTCCCCCCCGCTGACCCGCACGCCGCAGGCCCGCCCCCGCCCCGGATCACACCCTGACAAGGCGGGCCACGCCCCCGGACAAGGCTGGAGCCTGCCCGCCGCCGATGCTACCAGGGACCCATGAGCCCCACCCTCCTCGTCGTCGCCCTCTCCGCCATCGGCATCGCGATCTTCCTCTACGGCGTCCTGATGATGGCGCAGCGCCAGGAGGGCGGCAGCGGCCGCCGCCCCGCCCTGTTCATGTTCGGCGGGCTCGCCGTCCTGGTCTTCGGCATGCTCTCCGCGCTGGTGGCCACCTGGGCCCAGGCCCCCGCCACCGCCGGTCCCCGCGACGAGATCCCCGCCCTCGGCCTCACCAGCCCCGCCCCCCCGCCCGGCCCCGCCGCCTCGCCGCAGACCGCCCCGGCCCCCGCGCACTGACCCCGCGCCCCGGCCCCGGCGCCGATTTCGGGCACGGCCCCGCGCCCCCCCGCGAGCCTCGCCCCCCCCCGACCCCCCCGCTACACAACCCCCCGGTGGCCCGGCCCCCCCGCCGGGTCCCCGAGGAGCCC
>CAXSER010000173.1:0-6330 GCA_964236315.1 uncultured Acetobacteraceae bacterium
GGGAGGCCAGGGCGGGAGGCCAGGGCGGGAGGCCAGGGCGGGAGGCCAGGGCGGGGCGTGGGGCGGCGGTGCCTTGCGGGGAGCGGGCAGGGCGCGGGTCGGGGCGCCGGGAGGGGGCGCCGGGAGGGGAGGGCGCCGGGGGCTAGTCGGGGACGGTGGCGTCGCCGGGGCCGAGGGTGCGCTGCATGATGACGACGTCGAGCCAGCGGCCGAACTTGAGGCCGGCGGCGCGCAGGGTGCCGGTGCGCTGGAAGCCGAGGCTGGCGTGCATGCCGATGGAGCCGATGTTCTCTGCGTCGCCGATGACCGCGATCATCTGGCGCATGCCGGCGGCCTCGGCGTCGGCGAGCAGGCAGGCGACGAGCTGCTTGCCGACGCCCTGGCCGCGCACGTCCTCGCGGACGTAGATGCTGTCCTCGACGAGGAAGCGGTAGGCGGGGCGGTCGCGGAACGGGCCGTAGTAGGCGAAGGCGAGGACGCCGGTGGCGTCGGCGGCGACGCGCCAGGCGAAGCCGCGCTCCGTGCCGCGGCGGAAGCGGGCGGCGATCTCCTCCAGCGCGGGCGGGGTCTCCTCGAAGGTGCCGGTGCCGTGCAGGACGTGGTGGGCGTAGATCGCCTGGATCTCTGGCAGGTCGGCCTCGGCCGTGGGGCGGATGTCCATGCGCAAGTCCTGGTCTGGAGGGGTCTCGGGGCGGGTCGCGGGCGGGGTCGCGGAGCGGTCGGCGGGCGGGTGGCGGAGGGGGCGCGGAAGGGTGCGGGCGGGGAAAGTGATCGTATTTTAACCCTTTGCGTGGTAGGGACGCGAGGTTGCGCGTGCCAAGGTGCGCGGCCCTGACTGGGAAGGATGCACCGTGGACCGACCGCCTGCCGAGATCGAGCCCGCAGACGCTCCCGACGCCGCGGCTGCCCCGCGGCTGGCCGGACCGGGTGGCGACGTGCCGCGCAACCCGATGATGGAGGCGAGGCTGCGCGCGATGATCGTGGCGGCGCGCCACCACGGTGTCGATCTTGACCCGAAGGATTTCCGCGCACAAGCGGGCGAGGACGTGCCGTCGGCGGCGTCGCTGGTGGCCTGGGTGCGCGAGCAGGGGCTGATGGGCCGGGCGCTGAAGCTGCGCTGGCGCAACCTGTTCCGCTTCCACGACGCGCCGCCGACCGTGCTGCTGTTCAACGACGGCTCGGCGGGCGTGCTGGTGGGCGTGGACGCGGCGCGCGACGTGGTGTGGCTGAAGGACCCGGCGACCGCGCCGTCCGAGCCGCCGGTGGCGGTGGACCAGCTGCGGCTGTCGCAGGTGTGGACGGGCGAGGTGGTGCTGGTGCGCCGCTCGCGCTCCAAGGCGGAGTTCGAGGCGCCGTTCTCGCTGGGCTGGATCGCGGGGCTGGTCGCCGAGCAGCCGAAGCTGATCCGCGACATCAGCGTGGCGTCCCTGGTGCTGAGCGTGCTGACGATCGTGCCGGCGCTGCTGGTGATGTCGGTGATCGACCGCGTGGTCGCGCACCACAGCATCTCGACGCTGGTGCTGCTGTCCTCGCTGCTGGTGATCCTGAGCGCGTACGAGACGCTGCTCGGCTGGAGCCGGCGCGAGCTGACGGGCGTGCTGTCGGCGCGCATCGACACCAAGCTGAACCTGCACATCTTCACGCGGCTGCTGGCGCTGCCGGTCGACTACTTCGAGCACAACCCGGCCGGCATGACGATCAGCAAGCTGTTCAACGTGTTCAAGGTGCGCGACTTCCTCACCGGCAAGCTGCTGTCGACGTTCCTCGACGCCTTCACCCTGGTGTTCCTGCTGCCGTTCCTGTTCTGGCTGGACGCGACGCTGGCGTGGATGGTGGTGGCGGCGTCGGGCCTGATCGCGGTGATCATCATGATCTTCCTCAAGCCGGTCGGCCGGCTGGTGGGCAAGGTGATCGCGGCGGAGAACCGCAAGGCGTCGGTGATGTCGGAGACGGTGCAGGGCATCCGCACCATCAAGACGCTGGCGCTGGAGCCGGCGCGTCGCGCGGAGTGGGACGAGTGCGTGGCCGAGACCACCTCGGCGCGGCTGGCCGCGCTGCGGATGTCGAACTGGCCGCAGTCGATCATCACGCCGATCGACATGTTCATCTCGCGCGGCGTGATCATGGTCGGCGCGTATCTCGCGATCGGCGACAACAGCGGGCTGGCGATCGGCGGGCTGATCGCCTTCATGATGCTGGGGCAGCGCGTCACCGCGCCGCTGGTGGGCATCGCCAAGCTGCTGGAGGAGATGACCGACGTGCGCGCCTCCGTGGGCGAGGTGGGCAGCGTGCTCAACCAGCCGACGGAGACCCGGGCGCTGACCACGGGCATGCGGCCGCGCCTGGCGGGGCACATCGTGCTGGAGGGGCTGACCTTCACCTACCCGCGCGCCAAGAACGTGGCGCTGGACAACGTGGGCTTCGAGGTGCCGCCGGGGACCATGCTGGGCCTGGTCGGGCGGTCGGGGTCGGGCAAGTCGACGATCACCCGGCTGCTGCAGGGCATCAACCGCGAGTACAGCGGCTTCCTCAAGATCGACGGCGTCGAGCTGCGCGAGATCAACCTCACGCATCTTCGCCGCAACCTGGGCATCGTGCTGCAGGACAACTTCCTGTTCCGCGGCACGGTGCGCGACAACATCTCCGCGGGTCGTCCGGGGCTGACGCTGGAGGACGTGGTGCGGGCCGCGCGGCTGGCGGGTGCGGAGGAGTTCATCGAGCGCCTGCCGCAGGGCTACGAGACCTGGATCGAGGAGGGCTCGGCCAACATCTCCGGCGGCCAGCGCCAGCGCCTCGCGATCGCGCGCGCCGTGATCTCTGACCCGCGCATCCTGATCCTGGACGAGGCGACGAGCGCGCTCGACCCGGAGAGCGAGGCGCTGGTGAACGCGAACCTGCAGCGCATCGCCAAGGGGCGCACGATGGTGATCGTGTCGCACCGCCTGTCGTCGCTGATCGACTGCGACCAGATCGCGGTGATGGACCGCGGCAAGCTGATCGACATCGCGCCGCACAACGTGCTGGTGGAGCGGTGCTCGATCTACCGCCAGCTTTGGCTGCAGCAGAACCGTCACCTGAACGAGAAGGGGCGGCAGGCTTCGCTGACCCCCGTGCTCGCCCAGGGCGACTGAGGAGACCGCGATGTCAGGCAAGACCCTCCAGCCCGTCGCCGGCGGCGCGGTGCCGGCGCGCACCGACCGTCGCGCGGCGCGCCAGGGACCGGAGATGCCGGTCTCCGTGCTCGAGTTCCACTCGCCGTCGGCGGGGATGGCCAACGTGGCGCCGCTGCGCGGGGCGCAGGGCACGGTGTGGATCGTCGGCGCCCTGGTGGCGACGTGCTTCACCGTGGCGTGGCTGATCCCGATCGACCGCGTGGTGACCGCGCAGGGCAAGGTCGTCTCGGTGGCGCCCACCGAGGTGGTGCAGCCGCTGGAGACGGCGATCGTGCGCTCGATCGAGGTGCAGGAGGGCCAGGTGGTGCACAAGGGCGACGTGCTCGCCCAGCTCGACCCGACCGACACCACCGCCAACGTCGGCGCCTCGACGCAGCAGTCCGGCAGCTACCGCGCCGAGGTCGACCGGCTGAGCGCGGAGGCGGCGGGCAAGCCGTACCAGCCGACGGAGACCGACCAGGCGACGCAGGTGCAGGCGGCGATCTTCGCGCAGCGCGCCAGCGAGCGGAACTTCCGCCTGCAGAACCTGCAGCAGAAGATCGAGGGGTTCCAGGCGCTGGTGCAGCGCGACGAGCAGGACTCCGAGTTCTACAAGCAGCGGCTGGCGATCGCGAGCAACGTGGCCGGCATGCGCGCCGAGCTGCAGCGCGACGCGGTGGGCAGCAAGCTGAACACGCTGCAGGCGCAGGACGCGCAGGTCGAGGCGACCCGCTCGCTGGGGGCGGCGCTGCGTTCGGCGCAGCAGGACCGTGCGCAGCTGCAGGGCGCGCTGGCCGAGCGCGACGCCTACGAGCAGGAGTGGCGCTCCAAGGTGTCGCAGGACCTGACGGAGGCGTCGCGCCGGCTGAGCGCCTCGCAGGAGGAGCTTGCCAAGGCCGAGCTGCGCAGCCGCCTCGTGGTGCTGCGTGCCGGGCAGGACGGCGTCGTGCAGACCGTGGCCAAGGTGTCGGTGGGCTCCGTGCTGGCGTCGGGCGACCAGTTCTTCACCCTGGTGCCGCTGAACTCGCCGCTGGAGATCGAGGTCAACGTGCCCGCGGGCGAGTCGGGCTACGTCCATGTCGGCGACAAGGTGATGGTCAAGTTCCAGACCTTCCCCTCGACCCGCTACGGCGGCGCCAACGGCACGATGCGTCTGATCAGCGCCGACAGCTTCACCGGCGGCGACCAGCAGGGCCAGCGTCACGGCAGCGGCGCCGGCCAGGGCGCGGGCGGCGGCAACGGCGAGGTGTTCTACCGCGGCAAGGTCACGATCGACGAGGTGACGCTGCACGACACGCCGAAGGGGTTCCACATCATCCCGGGCATGCCGGTCACCGCCGACATCGAGATCGGCAAGCGCACGATCGCCGGGTATCTGCTGGGCTCGATCATGCCGGTGGCCAGCGAAGGCATGCGCGAGCCGTGAGGGCTCCGTCCCGACCGCACGCCCGGCGCCACGGCTGAGACCATGGCGCTTGGCGACCGGCTGAACCGAATGCTCTCGCCCGCCAGCCAGCTCCGCAAGGCCGTCGGCCTGGTGGAGCGTGGCGACGTGGCGGGGGCGTTCCCCCTGCTGGCCAGGGCGGCCAGCGCGGGGCTGCCCGAGGCGCAGTTCCGGGTCGGGCGCGCGTACCTGGAGGGTGCGGGCGTGCCGAGCAGCCGCACGGACGCGGCGCGCTGGCTGGAGATGGCGGCCGAGGCGGGCTGGGTCGAGGCGCAGAGCCTGCTGGCGACACTGTACCTCTACGGCCTGGTGACCGATGCCACGGTGGCGACGCCGGGGACGAAGCTGTTCGCCGACGGCCGGGTCGGGACGGGGCCCGACTTCGTGCGCGCGGCGCGCTGGGCACGTCCGGCGGCGGAGGCGGGCTCGCCCGAGGCGCAGGCGCTGCTCGGCTACCTGCTGGTGTCCGGGCCTGAGGAGATGCGCGACCTGGCGGCGTCCGACGCGTGGTATTTGCGCTCGGCGGAGGCGGGGTGTCCGCAGGGGCAGCTCGGGCTGGGGCTGTCGATGCTGCGGCAGGCGGACGACACCGGCAGCCAGGTCAGGGCGGCGGTGGAGCTGGCCAAGGCGGCGCATGCCGGGCTGCCGACCGCGCTGTACCTGCTGGGCGTGATGACGGAGCGCGGCTCGGGGGTGCTGCAGGACGTCGCGGCGGCGGCGGAGCTGTACCGGCAGGCGGCGGAGAAGGGCGTGCGCTCCGGGCAGGCGCGCTGGGGGCTGGCGCTGATGGAGGGGCGCGGCGTCGCGCGCAACGTGGTCGAGGGCGAGTCGTGGCTGCGCCGCGCGGCGCTGGCGGGCGACACCGAGGCGGCGGCGCTGGTGGGCGACCTGTATGCCAAGGGCGGCGACCTGCCGCCGAACTACGCCGAGGCGGCGCTGTGGTTCGGGCGCGCGGCGGAGGGCGGCCATGCGGCGGCGGCGCGCGCGCTCGGGCTGCTGTTCCTCACCGGCGCCGGTGTTTCGCGCGACCCGGAGGAGGCGGCGCGCTGGTTCCGCCGTTCCGCCGACGCCGGGGACGGGCAGGCGCAGATGGACCTCGCCAACCTCGTGCTGTCCGGGGCGGCGGGCGAGGAGGACAAGGTTCGCATCCGCAAGTGGTTCGAGCAGTCCGCCGGCAATGGCGACCTGGTGGCGGCGTTCAACTTCGGCGTCTGCCTCGCCGAGGGCGTGGGGGTCGAGCGCGACGACCGGCGGGCGGCGATGTGGCTGCGCCGCGCGGCGGACGGGGTGGTCAACGCCCAGTACTGGTACGCGCGGATGCTGGTCGAGGGGCGCGGCATCGACGCCAACGCCGAGGAGGGGCGGGCGTGGTTCGGGCGCGCGGCGCAGGCCGGCATGGCCGACGCCCAGGTGGCGCTGGCGGAGATGGCGCTGGGCGGGCGCGGGGGGGCGCGCGACCATCCGGAGGCGCTGCGCTGGTTCGAGCAGGCGGCCGGGCAGGGGCATGTGGCGGCGATGTTCGCCGTGGCCGCGATGCACGGCGGCGGGCACGAGGTGCCGGAGAACCGGCCGGTGGCGCAGCAGTGGTTCCGCAAGGCGGCGGAGCGCGGACATGGCCATGCGCAGATGATGCTGGGGCGCTACCTGGCGCGCGGGCTGGCCGGGCGGCGCGACCCTGCCGAGGCGCGGCTGTGGCTGGAGCGGGCGCGGCGGATCGCTCCGGCGGATGCTGCG
>CAXSER010000174.1:0-6327 GCA_964236315.1 uncultured Acetobacteraceae bacterium
GCAAGGCCAGAGGCTCTGCCTCTGGACTCCGCTCAAGGCTCGCCTTGAGAATCCTATACTTAAGTCGAAGGGATCAAAGGGTCCTCGGACCCTTTGCGGGTCCGGGCGTAGCTGGCCAGAGGTTCCGATGGCCCGCCTGGGCCATTGGAATGGCCAGCGGAGGGAGAGCCCGGCCCTGCTTGCTTCAGTGCGAGAACACGTCGCCCTCGGCCGCGTAGCCCAGCAGGTCGAGGCGGGCGCGGGTGGGCAGGAAGGCGAAGCACGCCTCCGCGAGGGCGAGGCGGTCCTCGCGGACGAGCAGGGCCCTGAGGCGGGCCCACAGGGCGTGCAGATGCAGGACGTCGGAGGCGGCGTAGGCGAGCTGCTCGGGGGAGAGCTCGGGGCTGCCCCAGTCCGAGGACTGCTGCTGCTTGCTCAGCTCGACGCCGAGCAGGTCGCGGCACAGGGCGGCCAGGCCGTGGCGCTCGGTGAAGGTGCGGACCAGGCGGGCGGCGATCTTGGTGCAGGCGACGGGGGCGACGTCGATGCCCAGCGAGTGCTGCAGGACGGCGACGTCGAAGCGGGCGAAGTGGAACAGCTTCAGCGTCGCGGGGTCGGCCATGAGGGCCGCGAGGTTGGGGCAGTCGAAGCCGCGGCCGCCGAGGGAGGCGGGGACGAGCTGGACCAGGTGGGCGGTGCCGTCGCCGGCGCTGAGCTGCACGAGGCAGAGGCGGTCGCGGTGGGGGTTGAGGCCCATGGTCTCGGTGTCGACGGCCACGACGGGGCCGAGGGAGAGGCCGTCGGGGAGGTCGCCGCGGTGCAGGTGCAGGGTCGCGCGGGGGAGGAACTGGGTGGTCACGGGGGCTCCGGAGGAAGGAAGGCCAGGGGCTCTGCCCCTGGACCCCGCCAAAGGCAGAGCCTTTGGAAACCTGGACTCAGGTCAAGGGATCAAAGGGTCCTCGGACCCTTTGCGGGTCCGGGCAGAGCCCGGCCTTGCCTGCGTCGAGAGAGGATGGTGCCCAGGAGAAGACTCGAACTTCCACAGCCTTGCGGCCACAGGTACCTGAAACCTGCGCGTCTACCATTTCGCCACCTGGGCATCGGGGCGCCGGGCACCGCCCGGGGAGCGGGCGATGTAGCCGCCTGTCCGGCGGCCGTCAACGGGTGAGCGCCTAGACGAACGCGGAAGCCGGCAGCGACGCCACGCCCGGCAGCGTCACCCGCGTGTGGTCGGAGAACTCCAGCACCGTGCTGCCGCCGGCCGAGGTCTGCGTCGGGCCGATGGCGTAGCCGCGTGCCGCGACGTGGTCGGTGCCGACGCGGAAGCCGGACACGGTGACGCTGCCGCCGGCCTGGCCCGACACCACGGCGAGCAGGTCGGCGCCCGCGCCGGTGAACACGGTGGCGGCGCCGGCGCCGGCCTGGATGTAGTTGCCGCCGGCGCCGCCCAGGATCAGGTCCTGGCCGGGGCCCGCGAAGATCGCGGCGTTGCCGGCGCCGCCCGCGATGGTGGCCGCGCCGCTGCCGGCGACCACCAGGTCGCGGCCGGCGCCGGTCGCGATCAGGTCCGACCCGGTGCCGCCGAAGAAGGTGTTGTTGCCACTGGCGCCGGAGCCGGTCAGCGTCTCGTTGCCGCCGGCGGCCGCGACCAGGTTGTCCAGGGTGCCGGTCGCGACCAGCAGGTCGCCGCTGCCGCCGCCGCCGATGGTGGACGCGGAGGGGGTGAGGATGGTGCCCTGGGCGTCCTCGAAGTGGCGCAGGCCGGGGAAGTTGTTCAGGCCGTTGCCGGCGATCTCCGTGTAGCCGGCGAGGTCGGCGCCGGCGACGATGAGGTTGTGGCCCCCGGTGCCGCCGAAGAACCGGCCGCCGCCGTTGCCGGCGAACACCGTCACCTGGCCGGTGCCGCCGGTGACGCTGCTGAACGCGCCCTGGTCGAGCGGGGAGGCCTCCGGGGCGGTGCTCACGTGGGAGATCACGGTCGTGCCGACGAAGGTGGAGCGACCGCTGCCGTTGGCGAAGGAGAGGCCGCCGGTGTCGAACACCGCCAGGCTGGCGTCGACCGTGGCGAGCTGGCCGCTGCCGGTGACCGGGCCGGTGGTGACGCCCGCCTCCAGGGTCAGGCTGCCCGAGAGACCGACCGGGCCGGTGCCGAGCGCTCCGGGCACGGCGACCTCGACCGTGCCCTGGACGTTGGCGCCGCCGGTGGCGGTGTTCGCGGCGCTGGCCAGCACCAGCCTGCCCTGCCCGGACGACGGTCCGCCGAGGCCCAGCACGCCGTCGCCGCTGATCGGGCTGGTGATGGTCAGCACGGGGGAGTCGCCCGCATAGGGGGAGTTCCCGGCGCCGATCGATCCGGTCGAGCCCGGGCCGCCGACGAGCATGATCGGGTTGGCCAGCGTGCCCGTGACGTTCTGGATCGTCCCGCCGGCCAGCGTGATCGGGCCGGCGCCGAGCTGCGAGCCATACGTCAGGACGATCCCGCCCTCCAGCAGCGCGGAGCCGAACGACAGCACGGCGGGGACGCCCTGCTGCGTGACGAAGGGGGGAAGTGCCTGGCCCAGGTAGAGGGTGGCGCCGGACGCGACTGCGAGCGTGCCCAGCGCGTGGGTGCCGCCGAGCGAGTAGAGGGCCGTGGGGTTCGGCTGCCCGAGCGGGTCGAGCGTCGTCTGCTCCTTCTCGACGGTGATCGAGGCCGCGGGGCCGTCGCCGTTGATCGGCCCCGCGCGGTCGGGCGGGAACACCGCGTCGTCGGCCGCCGTGGGCACGCCGTTCGTCCAGTCGGCCGCCGTGTTCCAGTCGCCGATGTCGGGGATGTCATGGGTGGTGGTGGGGGTGCCGATCCAGCTGGTGGTGGCCATGGCCGCTGCTCCCGTTTGCCCGGTGGGTAGCATGGAAGCGGGCACAACCGGCGGTATTCCGGGAGGCTTCCGCCTCAGGTGCAGTTCCCGGATCCTGCCTCGGGCTCGCCCATGGACCTGCTTTCCTGGGTCATGGGATCAAAGGGTCCTCGGACCCTTTGCGGGTTCGGGCAGGGCCCGACCTTGCCTTACGCCACCGCGCGAGGGCGACGAGGGACCAGATGCCCTCGACGAGGCCGAACGGCCAGGCGCCCTGGAGGAACCCGTAGGCCGAGCCGAGGGCGCAGCTGGCCGCGAAGCCGAGCACGAACCAGGGCGAGCGGGGCTCGAGGGCGTAGCAGGCGAGCATGGCGCTCACGGCGAGCAGGCCGAACAGGGTCAGGGCGTCCATGCGGGCGGGGGCTCCGTGGTGCGGGGGCGGGGTTTTCTTCCGGGCGTGCCCGGTTGAGGATGCAAGGGCGGGCGCATATGGGCGTCACGGTGCCTCGCGCACGATCGATCCTGACAGGAAGCACAGCATGGCGACGCGCAGCGTGGCGACGGTCTTCGGCGGCACCGGGTTCATCGGCCGCTACGTGGTCAAGCGGCTGGCGGCGGCGGGGCATGTGGTGCGGGTGGCGGGGCGCGACCCGGAACTGGCGCAGTCGCTGCGGCCGATGGGGCGGGTGGGGCAGATCGTGCCGATGTTCGCGCCGCTGGGCCACGACGACGCGGTGCGGCGCGCGGTCGAGGACGCCGAGCTGGTGGTCAACCTGGTGGGGATCCTGGCGGAGGCGAAGCCGGGGCAGTTCATGGCGGTGCACGCCGAGGGCGCGGGGCGGGTGGCGCGGCACGCGGCGGCGGCGGGGGCGCGGCGGCTCGTGCAGATCTCGGCGATCGGGGCGGACGCGGGGAGCCCGAGCGAGTACGGGCGCAGCAAGGCGGCGGGGGAGGCGGCGGTGCGCGAGGCGTTCCCGGCGGCGGCGGTGCTGCGGCCGTCGCTGGTGTTCGGGGCGGAGGACAAGTTCTTCAACCGGTTCGCGGGGATGGCGCGGGTGCTGCCGGTGATGCCGGTGATCTCGGGGGACAGCCGGTTCCAGCCGGTCTACGTCGGCGACGTGGCGGATGCGGTGATGGCGGGGCTGGAGCGCGAGGACGCCGCGGGGCGGGTGTTCGAGCTGGGGGGGCCGGAGGTGCTGACGTTCCGGGCGATCCTGGCGTGGATCCTGAAGGAGACGCAGCGCCGGCGGCCGCTGCTGGAGATCCCCGCGTCGGTGGCGCGGCTGCAGGCGAGCGTGGCGCAGCGGCTGCCGGGCAGGCCGTTCACGCTGGACCAGTTGACGATGCTGTCGCGCGACAACGTGGTGGCGGACGACGCGGCGGGGCTGGCGGCGCTGGGGATCGTGGCGACGGCGATCGACGCGGTGGTGCCGGCGTACCTGGACCGCTACCGGGCGGGCGGGGGCAGGAAGGCGCTGGTGCCGGAAGGGCCGCTTCGGTCCTAGTTTCCGGGATCGACGGGATCCCTGGGGCGGGGGCTCCGGGTTTCCTCGTGTTTCGGGTCAGTACTGCTGTCGGGTCGGGCTGATTTCGCTCGCGGAGTGGCTGGCCTCTGCCTAGAGATGGTCGGCCGGCCCCGCCGTGGGTCGGCGGGGCTGCGTCGCCAGGGTGCCTTGCACGGGGCGTGCCACGTGCCTTGTGCGGGCACGCGGGTCGTTGCAGGCTCGGTCGCGTCGGGCGCAGGCTCCCTGCGTGGGCGCCGGCCAGGGCGGGATGGCGGCCGGGCGCGCCGGGATGGCTGCCGGGCGCGCCGGGGTGGCGCCGGGTCGCAGGCTGGATTTTGAGCAAGGTGCGCGCCGATGCCGGGGTTCCGGGCGGCCGCTGGTTCCGGAGGGATGCCATGGCCGATCGCATGCTGCAGTTCGTGCGCCTCGAGCAGCACCAGCCCGACAAGCGCGAGGTCGGGCAGCGGCGGGAGGATTTCGCCGAGATCTACCGGCGCTTCGACACGCCCGAGGCGCGCGCGCAGTCCTCGCGCTGCTCGCAGTGCGGGGTGCCGTTCTGCTCGGTGCACTGCCCGGTCAACAACAACATCCCCGACTGGCTCAAGCTCACCGCGGAGGGGCGGCTGGAGGAGGCGTACGAGGTCAGCGCGGCCACCAACACCTTCCCCGAGATCTGCGGCCGCATCTGCCCGCAGGACCGGCTGTGCGAGGGCAACTGCGTCATCGAGAAGGATTTCGAGAGCGTCACCATCGGCGAGGTGGAGCGCTTCATCACCGACCACGCCTGGGACCAGGGGTGGGTGAAGCCGCCGACGCCGAGGCGCGAGCTGGGGCGCTCGGTGGGCATCGTCGGCGCGGGGCCCGGCGGGCTTGCGGCGGCGGACGCGCTGCGGCGCATGGGGTACGCGGTGCACGTGTACGACCGCTACGACCGGGTCGGCGGGCTGATGATCTACGGGATTCCCGGCTTCAAGCTGGAGAAGGACGTGGTGCTCCGGCGCTGGAAGCTGTTCGAGGAGGCGGGCATCGTGTTCCACCTCGGGCAGGGCATCGGCGCGGGCGAGGGCGAGCTGGCGTTCGAGGAGCTGCGGGCGCGCCACGACGCCGTGCTGATCGCCACGGGGGTGTACAAGAACCGCGACATCCGCGGGCCCGGCGCGGGGCTGGACGGGATCGTGCCGGCGCTCGACTACCTCACGGCGTCCAACCGCCAGGGTCTCGGCGACACGGTGGCGGCGTTCGACAGCGGGGCGCTGAACGCGGCCGGCAAGCGCGTCGTCGTGGTCGGCGGCGGCGACACGGCGATGGACTGCGTGCGCACCGCGGTGCGGCAGGGTGCCGTGTCGGTGAAGTGCCTGTACCGGCGCGACAAGGCGAACATGCCGGGCTCCATGCGCGAGGTGAAGAACGCGGAGGAGGAGGGCGTCGAGTTCGTGTGGCTGTCCGCGCCCGAGGCGTTCCTGGCGGCGGCGGAGGGCGGCGACGCCGGCGCGACCGGGGCGGTGGCGGCGGCGATGTCGGCGGCGGGCCAGGGCGGGCCGGGCCATGTCGGCGGGGTGCGGGCGACGCGGATGCGGCTGGGCCTGCCCGACGCGTCGGGGCGGCAGTCGGTGGAGCAGCAGGAGGACAGCCTGTTCACCGTGGACGCGGACCTGGTGATCAAGGCGCTCGGCTTCGACCCGGAGGAGCTGCCCAGGCTGTGGGGCGCAGACGGGCTGGAGGTCAGCCGCTGGGGGACGCTCAAGGTCAACCACAAGACGTTCATGAGCACGCTCGACGGGGTGTTCGCGGCCGGCGACATCGTGCGCGGCGCCAGCCTGGTGGTGTGGGCGATCCGCGACGGGCGGGATGCGGCGACGCAGATGCACGCCTGGATGCAGGGGCGCGCGGCGGCGAAGCCCCTGGACGCGCAGGTGGCGGTGGCGGCGGAGTGAGCGCGGTGCAGCCGTCCCTTCCGGCGCGGTTGGTCCCGGCGCGGTCCGTCCCGGCGCGATCCGTGGCGGCGC
>CAXSER010000175.1:0-6291 GCA_964236315.1 uncultured Acetobacteraceae bacterium
TTTGAGGCAGAGCCTCAACCTTTCTTTCTCACTCATGCCGCAGCGCCTCCACCGGGTCGGTGCGCGCTGCCCGCCAGCTCGGGTAGAGCGTGGCGAGCAGCGACAGCACGAGCGCCATGACGATGACCTGGGCGACCTCGCGCCAGTCGAGCTTCGCCGGCAGGTGCTCGAGGTAGTAGACCTCGGGGTTGAACAGGTCGGTGCCGGTGATGGACTGCAGCACCAGGCGGATGCGCTCGATGTTGGCGCAGAACACCACGCCCAGCGCGGTGCCGATCAGGGTGCCGGTGACGCCGACGGAGGCGCCGCACATCAGGAAGATGCGCATGATGGCGCCGCGGCCGGCGCCCAGCGTGCGCAGGACGGCGATGTCGCGGGTCTTGTCCTTGACCATCATGATCAGCGAGCTGACCACGTTGAACGCGGCGACCAGGATGATCAGCGTCAGGATCAGGAACATGACGTTCTGCTCGATCTGGATCGCCGCGAAGAAGCTGTTGTTGCTCTGCGTCCAGTCCACGACGCGCACCGGCCCGCCCGGCGGCGGCTGCGCGTCCAGCGCCGCGCGGATGGCGCGGGTGACGGGGGTGACGCGCTCGGGATCGGCGACCTTGACCGAGATCTGCGTGGCCTGCCCGGGCTTCTGGAAGAACACCTGGGCGGCGGCGAGGGGGAGGAACACGAAGGTGCTGTCGTAGTCGTTGAGCCCGGCCTGGAAGATCGCCACCACGCGGTAGGCGCGCACGCGCGGCACGGTGCCGAAGGCGGTGGCCGCGCCGTCGGGCGAGACCAGCGTCAGCTTCGAGCCCACCGCCAGCCCGAAGCGCTGCGCCAGCGTGAGCCCGATCGCGATCCCGTCCTCGGCCGGCGCCTGCGCGGGTGCGGCGGCGGCGGGGCTCCTGCCGGCAGCCGCCGTGCCGGGCACGACGCCGGCCGGCGTCGCGGGTGCCGCAGCACCCGCGCCGAACGCGTCGAGCGAGCCCGCGCGGATGTTGTCGCTGATCTCGTGCAGGTTCCGCAGGTCCGCGCCCCGCACCCCGCGCACCAGCCCGCCCGAGCTGCCGCGGTCCGTGCTCAGCAGCACCTGCCCCTCGACCAGCGGCACGGCGTCGGTCACGCCGGGCACCGCGCGCACCCTGGCGGCGAGCGCGTCGTAGTCGGTGAGCGACGGCCCGGTGGCGTAGATCGACAGGTCGCCGTTCAGCCCGAGGATGCGGCCGAGCAGGTCCGACTTGAACCCGTTCATCACCGACATGACGATGATCAGCGTCGCCACCCCCAGCGCGATGCCGGCCAGCGAGAAGATCGCGATCACCGAGACGAACCGCTCCCCGCGCCTGGCGCGCAGGTAGCGCCCGGCGACGGTCCGCTCGAACGGCCCGAACATCACGCCGCTCCGGACGCCACGCCCTGCGACCCGCCGCCCGCGATCCGCGCCAGCGCGTCCTCCAGCGCCATCTCCGCCCGCTCGCCCTCGGCGACCCCGCGCACCCGGCGCTTCAGCTCCACCGTCCCCGCCTTGGCCCCGCGCGGCCCGACGACGACCTGCCACGGATGCCCCATCAGGTCCGCGTCGGCGAACTTCGCCCCCGCCCGCTCGTCGCGGTCGTCGTACAGCGCGTCCCCGCCGAGCGCCGCGTACGCCCGCTCGCAGACCGCGTCGCACCCCGCGTCGCCCACGCGCAGGTTCAGGATCGCCGCGCGGAACGGCGCCACGCTCTCGGGCCACACGATGCCCGCGTCGTCGTGGCTCGCCTCGATCAGCGCGCCCACCAGCCGCGAGACGCCGATGCCGTAGCTGCCCATCTCCGGGTGCACGGGCTTGCCGTCCGGCCCGGCGACGGTGAAGCCCATGGGCCGGCTGTATTTGGTGCCGAAGTTGAAGATGTGCCCGACCTCGATCCCCCTGCCCTCGCGCTGCCGCTCCGCCGGCACCTCCGCCCAGGCCTGCGCGTCGTGCATGTCCTCGGTGGCCGCGTAGCGCCCGGTCATGCGCTCGTAGAACGCCGCCAGCGCCTCGCCCGAGGGGAAGGCGGGCATCGAGGAGAAATCCTCGTGCTCGAACGCCTGGTCGTAGAACACCTGGCTCTCCCCGGTCGGCGCCAGGATGATGAACTCGTGGCTCAGCTCGCCGCCGATCGGCCCGGTGTCCGCGCGCATCGGGATCGCCTGCACGCCGAGCCGCTGGAACGTGCGCAGGTAGGCCAGCATCATCCGCCGGTAGCTGACCACCGCGCCCGCGTGGTCGAGGTCGATGCTGTAGGCGTCCTTCATCAGGAATTCTCTCCCGCGCATCACGCCGAAGCGGGGGCGGACCTCGTCGCGGAACTTCCACTGGATGTGGTACAGCGTCTGCGGCAGCTCGCGGTACGACTTGACGGCGCCGCGCGCGATGTCGGTCAGCACCTCCTCGTTGGTCGGCCCGTACAGCAGGTCGCGCTCGTGGCGGTCGCGCACGCGCAGCATCTCCGGGCCGTAGTCGTCGTAGCGCCCGCTCTCGCGCCACAGGTCCGCCGGCTGGATCGTGGGCATCAGCAGTTCCTGCGCGCCGGCCGCGTCCTGCTCCTCGCGCACGATCGCCTCGATGCGGCGCAGCACCCGCAGCCCCGCCGGCAGCCAGGCGTAGATGCCCGCGGCACTCTGGCGCACCAGCCCAGCGCGCAGCATCAGACGGTGCGAGACGATCTGCGCCTCCGCCGGGTTTTCCTTCAGGGTGGGCACGAGGGAGCGGGACAGGCGCATCGCGGATCCGGTTCGATGGGGAGCGCGGACCCTACAACCCGCCCCCCCGGGCCGCCAGGGGCGCCCGCCGCCGCCGCGGCCGGGATGCGGCCCCGCGCGGAGTCACGCCACGCCTGCGCAACGACACCGCGCAGCAGGTCCCCGAGACGACGGCCCGCGTCGCGTGCAACCGCGCCCGGCCGCCCAGTATAGAATGCAACCCTGGCGTGCATGACGCTCTCGCGTCTTCTGCAACAAACCCGGGCTTTTCTTCGACTGTCTCAATGACAGCGCAGTCATTGTGCACCGCACAACAACATTCTCTGTATTCCGGAGATTCTGCTGCCGTTTTGCAGGTGACACATGTGACAGGCATGTTATCAAAGAAACGGCCCGCATGCTCAGCACGCGGGCCAAGTTTGGGGAGGAAACGCCAGTCACACGGCGGGACAAGAAACCCTTGGCCCTGACGTGATAATCAGCTTCGAGCCGACTGGCCGTCTACGGAAATCGAGACCCCTGCACAGAGTATTCGCGGCACCCACGTGAAATCTGCCGCCGCTCTGTGCAGACGGTCTCGCCTCCGCCCAGTCCCGAGGCAGCGCCATCCTACTCGTCCGGCAATGCCCACCAGCCATGCCGGAAGCTCAGCCAGTCGCTGCTGATCACCGCGTAGCACCCCAGCCACACCACGCCCGAGATCAGCGTCGTCGCCAGCACCTTGCGCAGCAGCAGCGGGCGCTCCGGGGCGCCACGCCACCCCGTCGCCTCGTCCGCCTCCGCCACCGGCCTGGTTCCCACCGGCAGCACGGCGAACAGCACCGTCCACCAGATCAGCGAGTACAGCACGCATCCGGTGAACCAGCCCACGCGCTCAGACCCTGAGCAGGTGCACGTCCACCAGCGGCCGCTTCTGCAGCCGCCGACCCAGCGCGCGGCGCAGCGCCGACTTCGCGGCATCGAGCAACGGTTCGTCGTCGCGGCGCAGCGCCAGCGGCAGGCCCTCCAGGGCGGTGACGAACTCGCGCCCGATGCGCAACGCCTCCGCCTCGTCCGGCTCGAACAGCCCGGGCGCCGTCACCTTCGGCGTGCCGCGCACGTGGCCCTCGGCGTCGACCGCGATGCTCGCGATCACCATGCCGTTGAACAGCATCCGCCGGCGCGCCGTCAGCACGCCGCCGTTGATCGGCACGAGCCGGTTGCCGTCCAGCGCGAGCCGCCCGACGGTCGCAGAGTCCGTGACCTCCGGCCGGTTGCCCGACAGGCTGAGCAGGTCGCCGTCCTCCAGCAGGAACGGGGTCGCGCCCGCCTCCTGCGCCAGCGCCGCGTGCGACGACATGTGCCGCCACTCGCCGTGCACCGGCACCGAGAAGCGCGGCCGCACCAGCTGGTACATCCGGCGCAGCTCGTCGCGCGCCGGGTGCCCGGAGACGTGCACCAGGTGGTCCTCGGCGGTGATGATCCGCACGCCGCGCCGCACCAGGTTGTCCTGCACAGTGCCGATGGCCCGCTCGTTGCCCGGGATCGTGCGGGAGCTGAACACCACCGTGTCGCCCGGCCCCATCGCGATGTTGGGGTGCGTGTCCATGGCGATGCGCGCCAGCGCCGAGCGCGGCTCGCCCTGGGAGCCCGTGACCATCATCAGCAGGCTCTCGTCCGGCACCGTGTTGGCCTGGTCCTCGGCCACGAACTCGGGGATGCCCTTGAGGTAGCCGGTCTCGCGCGCCGACTGGTCGAGGTTGCGCAGCGAGCGCCCCACCATCGCCACGGACCGCCCTGCCGCGCGCGCGGCCATCGCGATGGTCTCGACGCGCGCCACGTTGCTCGCGAAGCAGGTCACCGCGACCCGCCCGGTCAGGCTGCGGATCAGCCCGGCCATCGAGCGGCGCACGTCCGCCTCTGAGCCGGAGTGCCCCTCCACCAGCGCGTTGGTGCTGTCGCACACGATCGCCAGCACGCCCGCGTCGCCCAGCGCCTGCAGCGCCGCCTCGTCGGTGGGCGGGCCCACCATCGGGTTGGCGTCGAGCTTCCAGTCCCCGGTGTGCAGCACCACGCCGTGCGGCGTGCGGATCACCAGCGCCTGCGCCTCGGGGATGGAGTGCGCCACCGAGATGAACTGCAGCGAGAACGGCGCCAGCTCGAAGCTGCCGCCCGGCGGGATCACGTGGATCCTCACCTGGTTGACCAGCTGCGCCTCGCCGAGCTTGCGGCGCAGCACCGAGGCCGCGAACGGCGTCGCGTACACCGGGCACTGCAGCTGGCGCCACAGGTGGGCCACCGCGCCGATGTGGTCCTCGTGCGCGTGGGTGATCACCAGGCCCACGAGCTTGTCGCGTCGCTCGGCGATGAAGCTCGGGTCGGGCATCATCACCTCGACCTCTGGCATCTCCGAGCCGCCGAAGCCGATGCCGCAGTCCACCGCCAGCCAGGCGCCGTTGCAGCGGTACAGATTGAGGTTCATGCCGATCTCGCCCGTCCCGCCCAGGGGCAGGAAGGCCAGGTCAGCGCTTATCGCGTTCATTAATCGCCTTCTATCAGTCTTGTTCTGTCACGAGACAATGTGGGGGTTGGGTTGCGCTGCGCCAACAGGCGAAGTCCGTCAAGCGTCAGATCGGGGTCGATGCGTTCCATCACCGTGGTCCCCTCGGAGAACAATGGCGCCAGCCCCCCGGTGGCGACGACCTTCAGCGGGCGGTCGAACTCGCCCTGGATCCGTGCGACAAGCCCCTCGATGAGGCCAACATAGCCCCAGTAGATGCCGGACTGCATCGCGGGAATCGTCGAGCGCCCGATCACCGCCTGCGGCCGGCCGATGCCGATCCTGGGCAGCCGCGCCGCCGCCTGGTGCAGCGCCTCGATCGACAGGTTGATGCCCGGCGCGATCACCCCGCCCACGTACGCCCCGTCGCCCTCCACCACGTCGAACGTCGTCGCCGTGCCGAAGTCGATCACCACCAGCGGCCCGCGGTACCGCTCGTGCGCCGCCAGCGCGTTCACCAGCCGGTCGGCGCCCACCTCGGCCGGGTTGTCCACCCGGATCTCGAAGCCCCAGTGCAGCGTCGAGCGCGCGATCAGCGGCTCCACCTCGAACCAGTCCCGGCACAGCCTGCGCAGGTGGTACAGCGCGGCAGGCACCACCGTGCCGATCACCGCGGCATTCACCTCGCCCGGCGGGATGCCGCGCAGGGCCAGCAGCGCCATCAGCCACACGGCGTACTCGTCCGACGTGCGCTGCGCCTCGGTCGCGATGCGGAAGGTGCCGGCCCAGCGGGACCCGTCATGGACCGCGAACACGATGTTGGTGTTGCCGGCGTCGATGACGAGAAGCATGGGTCAGGCCAGCAAGGCCAGGGCTCTGCCCTGGACCCGCCAGGGCGAGCCGCCCTGGACCGGCACACACAAGGAAGAACGGGCGGTGCCGCCGGCCCATGTCGGGGTTTCCAAAGGCGAGCCTTTGGCGGAGTCCAGAGGCAGAGCCCCTGGCCTTCCCTGCCTCCTCACCCGAACAGCGCCCGGGCCGCCGTCTCCGCCGCCTGCACCACCGGCGCCGGCATCAGGAAGAACAGGAAG
>CAXSER010000176.1:0-6277 GCA_964236315.1 uncultured Acetobacteraceae bacterium
TCCCTATGCTGCGGAAAATCGCCCGCCCCCCTCCCAGCCGGAGCCCTCCGCCATGAGCCCCCTCTACGGACCGACGCACCGCGCGCTGCAGGACCGCCACGGCACGCAGCCGCTGGCGGACCGTCTGGAGAGCCTCGCGCACCCCGAGTTCGACCCCGCCGACCAGGCCTTCGTGGAGTCCGCCGCGCTGTTCTTCCTGAGCACGGTCGACCACCTCGGCCGCCCCACCGTGTCGTACAAGGGCGGCGCCCCCGGTTTCGTGCGCGTCACGGCACCCGGCGAGCTGGCGTTCCCCTCCTACGACGGCAACGGCATGTTCCTCTCGCTCGGCAACCTCGCCGCCAACCCGCAGGTCGGCCTGCTGTTCATCGACTTCGCCCACCCCCGCCGCCTGCGCCTGCAGGGCCGCGCCCGCATGACGGACGCCGACCCCCTGCTGCCGTCCTGCCCCGGCGCGGAAGGAATCGTGCGCGTCACCGTGGAGACGATGTTCGTCAACTGCGGCCGCTACATCCACACCGGCGCCCCCGGCCCCCTGTCGCGCCACGTCCCCGACGCCGACGGCCGGCAGCCCTTCCCGGCGTGGAAGCGCATCGCCCCGCTCGCGGAGACGCTGGGCGAGGCGGACCGGCGCGCGGTCGAGGCGGCGGGCGGCATGATCGCGCCCGAGGAGTACCGGGGCGAGTAGGAAGCAAGGCCGGGCTCTGCCCGGACCCGCCAGGGGCGAGCCGCCCCTGGACCGGCCTTCCTAAGTAAAGCCAGTCCAGGGCGGCTCGCCCTGGCGGAGTTTGAGGCAGAGCCTCAACCTTCCTTCCTTCGCCCTCATCTAGGGCTGCGCAGCACCAGGGTGGAGGCGGCATTGCGGCATCGGCTGATCGGCATGGCGGTGGCGGCGGCCCTCGCGGCGGCGCCCGGGCTGGCGCGGGCGGAGGCGGGGCTGTCGGGCAGCGTGCCCGGCGGGGTGCTGCGCGCCACGCTGCCCAACGGGCTGCGCGTGGTGGTGGTGCCGGACCGCCTGGCGCCGGTGGTGGCGACGGAGCTGAACTACCTGGCCGGCTCCAACGACGCGCCGGAGGGCTTCCCCGGCACCGCGCACGCCCTGGAGCACATGATGTTCCGCGGCAGCGACGGGCTGGACCGCGACCAGCTCGCCGAGACCGGCGCGCTGCTGGGCGGCGTGTACAACGCCGACACCACCGAGACCGTCACCCAGTACACCTACACCGTGCCGGCCGACGACCTGGCCGTGGCGCTGCGCAGCGAGGCCCTGCGCATGCGCGGCCTCACCCTCGCGCCGGCGGACTGGGCGCAGGAGCGCGGCGCCATCGAGCAGGAGGTGTCGCGCGACCTGTCGAGCCCGGTCTACGACGCCCTGTCGCAGATGCAGGCGATCCTGTTCGAGGGCACGCCGTACGCCCACGACGCCCTCGGCACGCGGCCGTCGTTCGACAAGACCGACGCCGGCCTGCTGCGCGCCTTCTACGAGCGCTGGTACGCGCCCAACAACGCGATCCTGGTGATCGCCGGCGACGTGGACCCGCAGGCGGCGCTGGCCCAGGCGCAGGCGGCGTTCGGCGACATCCCCGCGCGCCCGGTGCCCGAGCACGCGGCGTTCACCGTGGGGCCGGTGCACGCGCGCACGCTCGCGCTGGCGACGGACTTCCCGGTGGGGCTGGTGGCGCTGGGCACGCGGATGCCGGGGCTGACCACGCACGACTTCGCCGCCGCCGACGTGCTGGGCGACGTGCTCGGCAGCGAGCGCGGCGCGCTGTACGGCCTGGTGCCGGAGGGGCGCGCGCTGATGGCGCAGTTCCAGTTCCGGGCCAAGCCGGGCGTGGGCTTCGGGCTGGCGCTCGGCGCCTTCCCCCGGGGCGCAGACCCCGCGCCGCTGCTCGCCGACATGCGCCGCGTGCTGGCCGACGTGGCCCGCGACGGCGTGCCCGCCGAGCTGGTGGAGGCGGCGCGCCGGCAGGAGCTGGCGCAGCTCGCCTTCGAGAGCGACAGCATCGCGGGCCTCGCGCGAAGCTGGTCGCGCGTGCTGGCGTTCCAGGGCGCGGAGTCGCCCGACGACCTGGCCCGCGCCTACGCCGCCGTCACGCCCGAGGACGTGAACCGCCTGGCGCGCACGCTGCTCGACCCGGACGGCATGGTCACCGCGGTGCTGACGCCGCGCAGCTCGGGCAGGCCTGTGGCCGGCGCGGGCTTCGGCGGCGCGGAGAGCTTCAGCGCGCCGCCCGACCACCCCGTGGTGCTGCCGCAGTGGGCGGCCGACGCGCTCGCCGGGCTGCACCTGCCGGCGACGCCCGAGCCGCCCGACGTGAGCGTGCTGCCGAACGGACTGCGCCTGATCGTGCAGCCCGAGCACGTGAGCCGCACCGTCTCCGTGTTCGGCCAGGTGCGTGCGGTGCGCCAGACCCAGGAGCCCGCCGGCCAGGAGGGCGTCGCCGAGCTGACGAGCGCGCTGTTCGACCAGGGCACCGCGACGCTCGACCGCCTGGCGCTGCTGCGCGCCACCGACGACATCGCCGCCGTCGAGCGGGCCGGCCCCGGCTTCTCCGTGCGCGTGCTGGCCCCGGAGTTCGAGCACGGCATGGCGCTGCTGGCCGACAACGAGCTGCGCCCCGCCTTCCTCTCCCCCGACTTCCCCGAGGCCACCTTCGACCGCGTGCGCGGCCAGCTCGCCCAGGGCGTGTCGGGCCGTCTGCAGTCGCCCGACTACCTGGCCCGCCACGCCGTCGAGCGCGCCCTGGTCCCCGACGGCGACCCCGCCCTGCGCGAGGCCACGCCGGAGACGCTCGCCGGCCTGCGCCCGGCCGACGTGCGCGCCCACTACGCGGCCGCCTACCGCCCCGACCTGACCACGCTGGTGGTGCTGGGCGACGTCTCCGTGGCCGAGGCCCGCCGCGTGGCGGGCGAGGCGTTCGGCGGCTGGGCCGCGCCCGGACCCACGCCCGAGATCGACCTGCCGCCGACCGGCCCCAGCGCCGCCTCGCAGGCGCGGGTGCCCGACGCCAGCAGCCTGCAGGACAGCGTGACCCTGGCCGAATCGGTGACTCTGCCGGTCGCCAGCCCGGACCGCTACACGCTGATGCTCGGCAACGTGATCCTGGGCGGCGGCTTCTCCTCGCGCCTCTACCGCGACCTGCGGGTGCGCACCGGCTACGTCTACACCGTGAACAGCGCGTTGGACTGGTCGCGCACCCGGGCGGACTACTCGGTCTCCTTCGGCGCCGACCCCGAGAACGTGGACCGGGCGCGGGCGCTGGTGGTGCGCGACATCGCGGAGATGCAGGCGAGCGACGTGCCGGACCAGGACCTGGCGCGGGCCAAGGCGCAGGTGCTGCGCCGCCTGCCGATGCAGCGCGCCAGCGTCGGCGCCATCGCGGGCCTCTACCTGCGCTTCGCCGACCTCGGCCTGCCCCTCGACGCGGACCGGGTGGCGGCGCGGCGCTACCTGGAGATCACCGCGCCGGAGATCCGCCAGGCGTTCGCGACGTGGCTGCGGCCGGCGGACCTCGCGCAGGTGGTCAAGGGGCCGCCGGTGGCACAGTAGGGTCGAGGCTCCGCCTCAAGCTCCGCCAGGGCGAGCCGCCCTGGACTGGCCTTGCCTGGAAGGCGCCGGTCCAGGGGCGGCTCCCTCCGGTGGCCCTTCCAACGATCCAGGCGGATCGTCGGAACCTTTGGCCACCTCCGCCTGTCGGGTCCGGGCAGGGCCCGGCCTTGCTGCCTTGTCTTGCCTATCGCCCGCCCGCGCCCTTCTATCCCTGCCATGAAGAAGCCGCCCCCCCGGACCGTCCAGCCCGCCGAGCGTGCTGCCCGGCTCACCGCGCTCCGCCACGAGAAGATGGCCGAGTCCGCCCACGCCTACGTCCGCGGCAGCACCGTGCGGTTCTACGAGTGGCTGGAGGGGTCGGGGCGCGTGGCGATCCCGGAGGGCCCGCCGGTGTGGATCTGCGGCGACTGCCACATCGGCAACCTCGGGCCGGTGGCGAGCGCGGGCGGGGCGCTGGCGGTGCAGATCCGCGACTTCGACCAGACGGTGGTCGGCAATCCCGCGCACGACCTGGTGCGGCTCGGGCTGTCGCTGGCGATGGCGGCGCGCGGCTCGGACCTGCCGGGCGCCACCACGGCGCACATGGTCGAGCGCATGATGGAGGGCTACGAGGCCGCCTTCGCCCGGGCGCACGACGACGCCAGGGACGCGGGCGAGGCGGGCGGCGGGGCGGACCCGGGCAAGGGCGGGGGCAAGGGCGGGGGCCAGGATAGGGGCCAGGACGGGGGCCAGGACGGGGGCAAGGATGGGGGCGTGGACGGGCGCGGGGAGGGGCGCGAGGACGGGGTGGCGACGCCGGAGGTGGTGCGCGCGACGATGCGACGCGCGGCCGGGCGGTCGTGGAAGCACCTGGCGGACGAGCGGATCGAGGGCACGCGGGCGGGCATCCCGCTGGGCCGGCGGTTCTGGCCGCTGGAGGACGCGGAGCGGGCGGCGATCGAGGCGCTGTTCGCGCGCGACGACCTGCGCACGCTGGTGACCTCGCTGCGGGCGAGGGACGACGACGCGGCGATCTCGGTGATCGACGCGGCGTACTGGCGCAAGGGGTGCAGCTCGCTGGGGCGGCTGCGCTACGCGGTGCTGGTGGCGGTGGGGCAGGGGCGCGCGGAGCGGCACTGCCTGGTCGACCTCAAGGAGGCGATCGCGGCCGCGGCGCCGCGCTCGGCCGGGGCCGCGATGCCGCGCGACAACGCCGAGCGCGTGGTGGCCGGCGCGCGCGCCCTGTCGCCGCACCTGGGGGAGAGGATGCTGCCGGTGCGTCTGCTCGACCGCGCGGTGTTCGCGCGCGAGCTGCTGCCGCAGGACCTCAAGCTGGAGATCGAGCAGCTGTCGCGCGAGGAGGCGGTGCAGGTCGCGGGCTTCCTCGCCACCACGGTCGGCCGCGCGCACGCGCGGCAGATGCCGGCGGACGGCCGGGCGGCGTGGCTCGCCGAGCTGGGGCGGGGCCGGGCCGGGGCGCTGGACGCGCCGTCGTGGCTGTGGACGGCGATCGTGGAGCTGGTGGGCACGCACGAGGCGGCCTACCTCGACCACTGCCGCCGGCACGCGCTGGCGGCGTAGGCCGCGCCGCACGCCGGGGCGGGGACGTCCTGCGCGGCGGGACAAGGGCGTCCTGCGGCGCGGGACAGACGGGGCTCCGGAAGGGGTCGGCTCGTGCGCGGCCCGCAGGGAATGTCCTGTCGCGCAGGACAGGGAGGCGGACCCCGTCCTGCGCGGCAGGACGGACCCGGGGAAGTCCGTTCCGACAAGGCAGGGACCTCCCCGGTTCCGCCGGCCGGGGAACGCCGGCGTCGCGCGCCCAATCCCCCGGCCGTCGTCCGTCAGCCCCGGGTGCGCACCGTGGAGCGCCCGCCGTCGACCGCGAACACCTGGCCGGTGATCCAGCCCGACGCGGCGGAGAGCAGGAAGGCGGCCAGTGCCGCGGCGTCGTCCGGCTCGCCCAGGCGCGGGATCGGGTGCTGCGCCGCGATCGCCTTGGCCAGCGTGGCGTTGCCGGTCATGGACGCGGCGATGCCCGAGCGGGTCAGGCTCGGCGCGATGCAGTTGACGCGCGTGTTCGGCGCCAGCTCCGCGGCCAGCGAGACGGTCAGCCCCTCGACCGCGCCCTTCGCGGCCGCGATCACGGAGTGGCTGGCGAAGCCGGCGCGCGCGGCCACCGAGGAGAACAGCACGACCCCGCTGCCGGGCACCGCGTGCAGCGCCTCGCCGGCGGCCGCGACCGCCATCGCCGCGCCGAGCGCGTTGAGCCGGAAGGCGTCGAGGAAGTCGGCCGGCGTCGCCCGCCTGAGCGGCAGCATCACGATCGAGCCCACGCAGTACGCCAGCCCGGCGACGCGCCCGCCCGCGAGCCCGACCGCGCGCGTCAGGGCGGCGGTGTCCATGACGTCGGCGACGGCGTGGGTGGCGCCCAGCTCCGCGGCCAGGGGGGCGAGGCGCGCGGGGTCGCGGCCCACCAGGTGCACGGCGCCGCCGGCCGCCACCACGCGCCGCGCGATCGCGGCACCGATCGCGCCGGTGCCGCCCACGATCACAACCGGGTCTGCCATCTGGGTGCTCCGTCCACGTTCCCGATGCGAGGTGGCGTCGGGGGGGTGAGCGGCAAGGAAGCAAGGTCGAGGCCCTGCCTCAAGCTCCGCCAAGGGCCGGGCCCTTGGATCGCCTCCCCTCAGGTGAGGCCGGTCCAGGGGCGGCTCGCCCCTGGCGGGTCCGGGCAGAGCCCGGCCT
>CAXSER010000177.1:0-6264 GCA_964236315.1 uncultured Acetobacteraceae bacterium
GGGGGGGGCGGGGGGGGGGGGGGGGGGGGGGGGGGGGGGGGGGGGGGGGGGGGGTCGGGGCGGCGCCCGGTCCGGCGAACGGTCTGCCCGGGGCGGCGTCAGGGCTGGTAGGCGGGGTCCATCCGGGGCGCGGCGGCGCCGCTGACGGCGGGCTCCGAGGCGGCGCCGTCGACACGGTGGCTGCGCAGGCAGGCCTCGAAGTCGCTGGAGCGGCCGTAGAGCTGCGGCAGGCCCTCCGAGGTGATGCCGATGGTGCCGGACGAGGAGAACGGCGTGTCGCGCTGGCTGCGCTCGGACAGCAGCACGCGGTTCTGCTGCAGGTAGGCGCGGTCGGCGTCCACCTTGCACGCCGCCACGGCGCGCTGCTCCCCCGCGCTCGGCTTCGGTCCGCCGAAGCTGCAGCCCGCCAGCAGCCAGAGCAGGGCCAGCAGCGCCGCCGCCGTGGCCACCTGGCGACCGTACGACGGGGCAGGGCGCGGCACGCGGCGTGGCACGGGGGCGGGTGGGGTCGGGGTCATGCGCGCGCTCCAGGGGAGGATGGGTCGCCGAAGCGGGGCAGGTGCGACAGGCGGGCGCGGATCACCGGCTCGTCGAGGTGCAGGTCGGGGGTCAGCGGCACGGCGCCGGCCGCGCTGAGCAGCGCGGGGTGGGGGCCGGCGCCGATCGCGGTCCGCCCGCCGGCGCAGGCGGCGCGGCCCAGCAGCTCGACCAGGGCCAGCAGGCGCAGGCACAGCGACAGGCCGTAGCTGTGGCCCATGCCCACGGTCTGGTCGACGGCGCGGGCGTGCAACCCCGCCCGACCCCCACCCACCAAGGAGACCGCCATGTCCAGGATTGTTCGCACCGACGCCAGCCCCGTGCTGTCCGCTGCTGTCGAGTATCACGGCTTCGTCTTCACCCAGGGCTGCGTGGCGCAGGACCTGTCGAAGGACATCACCGGCCAGACCGAGGAGGTGCTCGCCCAGATCGACGCGCTGCTGGAGCGCCACGGCACCGACAACACCCGGCTGCTGCAGGCGCAGATCTGGCTGAAGAACATCGCCGACCGCGAGGCGATGAACGCCGTGTGGAGCCGCTGGCTGCCCGAGGGCCTGGCCCCCGCGCGCGCCTGCGTGCAGGCCGAGATGGCCGACCCGCGCTACCTCGTCGAGATCATGGTCACCACCTGCAAGTAATCCGCGAGTCGTTTCGACTTCCTTCCCGTGTGGTGGCGTGCTAGATACAGTGTTGCTGTGCAGGCACGCCACCCGATGCTGCCGCGCCGCCACCCGACCGCCTCGCAGATCTGGTCCTGTTAGGACTCAATTCCTCAAAACCCTGTCCGTCCACAGGGCGTTTTGGTGAAACTGCGGCAGGCTCGCGTTTCCGTGACCCGGCGGCTTGCCTCTGCCGCGACCCGGTGGCTTACCGGGTGGCAGTCAGACGGCAAAAAGGGTTCCGCTCATGCGACTTACCGGCTCCGGCGCTCGCCTCCTGGTGCTCTGCTCCGCGGTTGCCCTCGGGCTCCCCGCGGCGGCGCACGCCCGGGGCCGCCACGCCCATGCCGGCCAGGTCTCCTATGCCCGCCACGGCGGCTACGGCATGCGCGAGGCGCGCGCCGCCACCTGGTACCACACCGGTCGCAGCCGCTTCCGTCGCTACGCCGGGGGCGGCGCGGTCCTGCAGTGCGTGGCCTTCGCCCGCGAGGACTCCGGCATCGAGCTGAGCGGCAACGCCGCGAACTGGTGGGACAACGCCGAGGGCGTCTACGCGCGCGGCCTGCGCCCCGAGACCGGCAGCGTGCTCAGCTTCCGCGCCAACGGCCACATGCGCCTCGGCCACGTCGCGGTGGTCAGCGACGTGCTCAACAGCCGCTCGATCGAGATCGACCACTCGCACTGGGGCAGCCGCGGCGTCAGCCACGCCATGTCGGTGATCGACGTCAGCGAGAACAACGACTGGAGCGCCGTGCGGGTCGAGGTCGGCCACACCGGGACCTACGGCGCCATCTACCCCACGCACGGCTTCATCTACGCGCGGCCCGAGGGCGGCGAGCGTGTCGCCGCGGCCGCCCCGGCCCGCGAGGCCGTCACGCCGCGCCTGGTCTCGCTGGAGGCCCCGGTGCGCCGGGCGTCCTACCAGGTCGCCGAGGCGCCGGGCCGCGGGCTCGACCTCACATACGCGCAGCGCTGAGAAGCAAGTCCAGAGGCTCTGCCTCTGGACTCCGCCAAAGGCTCGCCTTCGGAATCCACTGCTTAAGTGAAGCCGGTCCAGGGCGGCTCGCCCTGGCGGGTCCAGGGCAGGGCCCTGGCCTTCCTTGTGCCCCTGGCCATGTCACGGAACCGTTGCTAGACCGCGTGTGACAGCAAGGGACGAGACCATGGAATACCCGGCCGACACCCTGCACGCCCTGCTACGCGCCGGCGCCGACGACTCTCCCGCGATCGGCGCCCCCGACCGCGCGCCACTGACCCACGGCGGCCTGCGCGCCCTGGCCGGCGCAACCCTGGCCTCGCTCAACGCGATGGGCATCGGCCGCGGCGACCGTGTCGCGATCGTGCTGCCCAACGGCCCGGAGATGGCGGCCGCCTTCGTCTGCGTGGCGGGCGCCGCGACCACCGCGCCGCTCAACCCCGCCTACAAGCCGGACGAGCTGGACTTCTACCTCTCCGACCTCAGGCCCCGCGCGATGCTGGTGCTCCGCGGCGCGGAGACCCCGGCCCGCGACGCCGCCGCCCGCGCCGGCGTCCCCCTGGTCGAGCTGATCCCCGGCGAGCTGGCCGGCTCCTTCACCCTGGAGCCCGCCTCCTCCCTGTCCGGCGTCCCCGCGCACCCCGGCCCCGCGCAGCCCGACGACATCGCGCTGGTGCTGCACACTTCCGGCACCACGTCGCGCCCCAAGATCGTGCCGCTGACCCAGCGCAACGTGACCGCCTCCGCCCATCACATCGCCACCACCCTGGCGCTGACGCCCGACGACGTGTGCCTCAACATCATGCCGCTGTTCCACATCCACGGCCTCATCGCCGCGACGCTGTCCTCCCTGTCGGCGGGCGCGCTGGTGACGTGCACGCCCGGCTTCAACGCGTTCAGGTTCTTCGCCTGGTTCACCGACGTGAGGCCGACCTGGTACACGGCCGTGCCGACCATGCACCAGACCATCCTGGAGCGCACCGCGCGCAACGCCGAGGCGATCGCCGGCAGCCGGCTGCGCTTCGTGCGCTCCTCCTCCGCCTCGCTGCCGCCGCAGGTGATGGCCGCCCTGGAGGACACCTTCCACGCCCCGGTGCTGGAGGCCTACGGCATGACCGAGGCCTCCCACCAGATGGCCTCCAACCCCCTGCCGCCCCGCGCGCGTCACGCCGGCTCCGTGGGCCTGGCCGCCGGCCCGGAGGTCGCGATCATGGCCGACGACGACACGATCCAGCCCCCGGGCGGCCTCGGCGAGATCGTCATCCGCGGCCCCAACGTCACCGCCGGCTACGAGAACAACCCCGACGCCAACGCCAAGGCCTTCACCGACGGCTGGTTCCGCACCGGCGACGAGGGCACGATCGACGAGCACGGCTACCTGCGCCTGACCGGCCGCCTGAAGGAGATCATCAACCGCGGCGGCGAGAAGGTCAGCCCGCTCGAGGTCGACACCGTGCTGATGGACCACCCCGCGGTGGCGCAGGTCGTGACCTTCGCCGTCCCCCACCCCAAGCTCGGCGAGGAGGTCGGCGCCGCCGTGGTGCTGCGCGAGGGCCACAGCGTCGACGAGGCCGCCCTGCGCGATTTCGCCACCGCCCGCCTCGCCAACTTCAAGGTCCCCCGCCGCATCGTCTTCCTCGACGAGATCCCGAAAGGCGCCACCGGCAAGCTGCAGCGCATCGGCCTGGCCGAGCGCCTGGGCGTGACCGCGTGAAGGTCGCGATCTTCGGCGCCGGCGCCATCGGCGGCCTGCTCGGCGCGAAGCTGTCGGCATCCGGCGTCGACGTCACCTTCGTCGCCCGCGGCCCGCATCTCGCGGCCATGCAGGCCAACGGCGTCACCATCCACAGCCGCACCGAGTCGGGCACCGAGACCCTCGTCGCACGGCCGCGCTGCGTCGCCGACGCCGGCGAGGCGGGCGTGCAGGACTACGTGTTCGTCACCCTCAAGGCGCATTCCCTGCCCGGCGCCGCCCCGCAGATCGCGCGGATGATGGGCCCGCACTCCACGCTCGTGACCGGGATCAACGGCATCCCCTACTGGTACTTTCACGGCGTGGAGGGCGAGCACCGGGGCCGCCACGTCGAGAGCGTCGATCCCGGCGGCGCGCTCCTCCGCCTGCTGCCGCCCGACCAAGTCCTGGGCTCGATCGTCTACCCCGCCGCGGAGGTCATTGAGCCCGGCGTGATCGAGCACACCTACGGCGACCGCTTCAGCCTGGGCGAGCCCGACGGCAGCCGCTCCGAGCGCGCGGCCACATTGTCGCAGCTGCTGATCGCCGCCGGCCTCAAGGCGCCGGTGCGCCCGCGCATCCGCGACGAGATCTGGGTCAAGCTGTGGGGCAACCTCGCCTTCAACCCGCTGTCCGCCCTGACCGGCAGCACCCTGGACCGCCTCGCCGGCCAGCCCGACCTGCGCGCCACCGCGCGCGCGATGATGGTCGAGGGCCAAGCGGTCGCCGAGTCGCTGGGCATCCGTTTCGGCATCTCCGTGGACAAGCGGATCGACGGCGCGGCCGAGGTCGGCGTGCACAAGACGTCGATGCTGCAGGACCTGGAGCGCGGCCGCCCCATGGAGATCGACGCCCTGCTCGGCGCCGTCGTCGAGCTGGGCGACGTGGTGGGACAGGCGATGCCGGCATGCCGCGCGGTGCTGGCGCTGGTGCGCGAGCGAGCGCGGCTGGCCGGGTGCTACGGGTAGGAAGCAAGGCCGGGCTCTGCCCGAACCCGCCAAAGGGCCAAGCCCTTTGGAAACCCTCGACTCAGGAAGGAGACCCCAAGGGCGGGTCTCCGGCAGGGTCAACGCCCGGCGGGTCTCGCGCTGCCTCCTGGCTCCCGCAGAGGTTTTCCGCGCGTCTGAGGTCTTCCGGCGTGTTCACGTTGAAGAACGGGTCGACGGGAAGAACGTCGAATTCCGCGACCCCGAGCCCCGCCGCCCGCATGACCCTGGCCAGCCGTCTGTCGCCGGATTCGAGTGCCTGGCGCACAGGCCCTGCGTGGGTGGCACGCCATAGTCCCGCGGCAGGGTGCAGGCGCCCCCTCGATGCGGCGCACGCCACTCCGGCGCCTGAAGCCGCTCTCGCGTCGCGCAGCCTTGCGAGCAGGTTGGCGGGCAGGAACGGCGTGTCCGCAGGCACGACAAGCAGGTCGGCGCCGGGATCGTGATCCGCAAGCCAGTCGAGCCCGGAGAGGACACCGGCAAGCGGACCATGGGAACCCGCGATGGTGTCGGCCAGCAGAACTGCTCCGAAAGGAAGATAGCGCTCCGGTGTGTCGTTGACGCTCAACAGCGTGGTGCTCGCCGACGGACCAAGACGCGCAAGGACATGGGTCAGAAGCGGCCTGCCGCACAACTGGCGCAGAGGCTTGTCGGCGCCACCCATCCTTGTCCCCCTGCCTCCTGCCAGCACCAGCAGGACGCATCGAGCCAGCTCAGGCTGCATCGCCTTGCGCCTGAAAGGCCGGAACCGGCATGGCGGAGCCCAGCACGAAGTCCGCCACGGCGCCGGGGTTGTTCAGGTCGAGCACCGGCACGGCCAGATCGAGGGTCACGTCACTGGCAACGGCCCTGATGCAGGGATCATCCGGCTGCATCAGCGGCTTCCCGAGGTCCGGCCGGTGGATCTCGATCTTGGGATGACTGTCACGCTTGAAGCCTTCCACAACGACGAGATCGACTGTCGACAGATGCGAAAGAAGCTCGGCAAGGGAAGGCTCCGCCTCGTCACGCAACTCGTGGATCAGGGCCCAACGACGCGCCGACGCGACGAGGACTTCGGACGCACCTGCCTCGCGATGAACGTGGCTGTCCTTGCCGGGCTTGTCGATGTCGAAGCCATGATGGGCGTGCTTGATCGTGGAGACACTGTGCCCGCGCGCGCGGAGTTCGGGAATCAGACGGGCCAGGAGCGTGGTCTTTCCGGCCCCGCTCCAGCCGATCAGGCCGACAAGTCTCATGGCCTTGATCTGCTCCGGCCGTACATCGTTTGGACCCGGATTCGCCTGGGAACATCCGGGGCGCTTTTTCCGTCTATCTTGTGATTTGGTTGCGGGGACAGGATTTGAACCTGTGACCTTCAGGTTATGAGCCTGA
>CAXSER010000178.1:0-6264 GCA_964236315.1 uncultured Acetobacteraceae bacterium
GCCGCGCTGCGGGGGGTGGCGGCGGTGGCGCTGGCGGCGGGGGTGGCGGCGGGCGAGGCGGCGCGGGCGGTGGCAGGGGGGCTGGCGGTACCGGCGGAGGGGCGCGTGGTGCGGCGCAACCCGTTGTACGAGGCGGGTTGGGACGGCGTGTTGCGGGTGGTGTGGCCGTCGGGGCGCTACGAGGCGGAGTATGCGGGGCTGGCGACGTACCCGGTGGCGAGCGAGGCGCCGGAGCGGGCGGTGGCAGGGGGCGACGGGGTCGGGGCGATGGTGCGGCGGCGGGAGCTGGTGGACCTGCCGGAGCGGTGGTGAGGCGGGGGCGAAGGAAGGCCAGAGGCTCTGCCTCTGGACTCCGCCAAAGGCTCGCCTTTGGAAACCTATACTTAAGTGAGGCCGGTCCAGGGGCGGCTCGCCCCTGGCGGGTCTGGGCAGAGCCCAGGCTTGCTTTCTTCCGCGGAGGTTCGGCGTGACACGGCTGGGGTGGGGGATCGCGGGCTGCGGCTGGGTGGCGCGCGACTACGTGGGGCCGGCGATCGTGGGGTCGTCGAACGGGTCGCTGCTGGCGGTGTACGACCCGTCGGAGGACTCGCGGGCGAAGGCGGGCGAGGCGCTGGGCGGGGTGGCGTGCCACGGGGATCTCGGGGCGTTCCTGGCGACGCCGGGGCTGGGTGCGGTGTACGTGGCGAGCCCGAACGACTCGCACCGGAGGCTGGTGGAGGCGGCGGCGGCGGCGGGGCTGGCGGTGCTGTGCGAGAAGCCGATGGCGACGACGCTGGCGGACGCGGAGGCGATGGTGGGGGCGTGCGCTGCGGCAGGGGTTCCGTATGCGACGGCGTTCGACCAGAGGTTCCATGCGGCGCACGTGCAGCTGGCGCGGATGGTGGCGGAGGGGGCGGTCGGGCGGCCGGTTGCGGTGCGGATCGTCTATGCGTGCTGGGTGGGCGACGGGTGGGCGGCGGACAACTGGCGGGTGGACCGGGCGCGGGCGGGCGGGGGGGCGCTGTTCGACCTGGCGCCGCATGGGCTCGATCTCGCGGCGATGATCCTGGGGGAGCGGATCGGCGCGGTGGCGGCGCTGGGGCAGGCTCGGGTGCACCGGTATGCGGTCGAGCACGGGGCGGTGGAGGACGGGGCGCTGCTGATGGCGCGCTCCGAGGGGGGCGTGCTGCTGCAGATGCACGTCGCGTACAACTGCCCGGAGACGCTGCCGCGGCGGCGGCTGGAGGTGGTGGGCGACGCGGGGCAGCTCGTGGCGGTGGACACCATGGGGCAGGTGCCGGGGGGGACGCTGTGGCACACGCGGGCGGAGGACGGGGTCGCGCGCGAGGTCGAGGTGCCGGGGGCGGAGCGGTCGCCGTTCCTGAACCAGGTGGAGGCGTTCGCGGGGGCGGTGCTGGCGGGGGAGGCGTTCGCGTTCACGCCGGGGCACGACCTGCACACGATGGCGCTGCTGGCGAGGGCGCAGGCGATGGTGCTGCCGTGAGGCGAGGCAAGGCCAGGGGCGCTGCCCCTGGACCCCGCCAGGGCGAGCCGCCCTGGACCGGCGCACGTGGTTCTTCGTTGGCCTGCGGATCTCTTTCAAGCGGATTGCAAAGGCTCCGCCTTTGCCGGGTCCAGGGCAGAGCCCTGGCCTTGCTCTTCTTTCCTTCGGACGACGCCCCATGACCTCCCCTGCCCTGCCGCCGGCCGCCCAGGCCTACGTGGACTCGATGCCGCCCGGTCGGGTCGAGCTGTTCCCGCTGGCCGGGCTCGATGTCACGGGCATTCCCTGCTGGAACGCGATCTTCCACGACGCGGCGGAGCGGAGCTGGGTGGGGGTGGCGCCGCACGGCGTGGGCTACGGCAGCACGGACGACGAGGCGATCGTCGGCACCACGGGCGAGCTGGCGGAGGCGGTGCACTCGGCGGCGGGCATCTGGCGAATGGAGCGCAGGCGGGGGAGCTTCGCCGCGTTGTCGCGGGCGCTGGGCGAGGGGGCGGTGGCGGACCCGCTGACGCTGTGCCTGCCGGCGGGGTGCGCGGTGGACGCGGAGACGGAGCTGGAGTGGGTGCCGGCGCGGCGCTGGCCGGACCAGGCGGTGGTGTGGGTGCCGATCGACATCGCGGCGTGCTCGTACGGGGACCTGGGCGAGGGGTACGTGGCGTTCACCAGCCCGATCACCAACGGGCTGGGCGCGGGGCCGACGCTCGATTTCGCGGTGGGGCACGGGCTGTGCGAGCTGTTCCAGAGGGACGGCAACGGGCTGGGGTTCCGGGCGATGGACCGCGGGATCGTGCTGGATTTCGACGGGGAGGACGGGGCGGACACGTATCCGCGCGATCCCAGGACGCGGGCACTGCTGGCGCGGCTGCGGGGGCTGGGGATCGACGTGCTGCCGAAGTTCGCGTCCGACGAGTTCGGGCTGTGCAACGTGTACTGCGTGGGGGACCAGCCCGGCCTGGGAGAGTCGGGGGCGGCGTTCCCGCTGATGGTGACGGCGGCGGGGGAGGCGGCGTCGCCGGACCGCGAGCACGCGCTGCGCAAGGCGATCCTGGAGTTCGCGGCGGCGCGGGCGCGGAAGACGTTCAGCCACGGGCCGCTCGCGAAGGTGGGGGCAGTGGCGCCGGAGGGGTATCTGGACAGCTACCGGGCGCGGCACACGCTCGTCGGCGAGGAGGGACGCACGATGGCGGCGATGCGCGAGTGGCTCGGGCTGGACGCGGCGGGGCTGCGGACGCGGATCGAGGGAAGCGTGCTGTCGCGCCGGGGGGCGAAGCGGTTCGACACGCTGCCGGAGTGGGGGGGCGCGATGTCGGGGACGGGGCTGGTGGAGGAGCTGCACCGCAGGCTGGCGGCGGCGGGGATGCAGGTGCTGGTGCTGGACTGGTCGCCGCCGGGGGCGGCGGGGGTGCACGTGGTCAAGGTCGTGGTGCCGGGGCTGGAGGTGGAGACGATGAGCTACCACCGCATCGGCGAGCGGGGGGTGGCGAAGCTGCTGGCGCGCGGGTCGCCGCTGGTCGGGTTCGGGCGCGGGCCGGCGGGGGCGAAGGCGGTGCGGCTGCCGAAGGGGGCGGCGGAGCGGCTCGGGGGGGCGCCGTGGCTGGACGTCGCGGAGGTGGACCGGGTGGTGGGGGGGCTGTACCCGTTGTACCGGGAGCCGGAGGTGCACTCGGCGCCGATCGCGATGGAAGCGTAGGAAGGCCAGGGCCCTGCCCTGGACCCGCCAGGGCGAGCCGCCCTGGACCGGCGTTTTCAGGGACTCTGTCTCAAGTTGTGCAGGTCCAGGGGCGCTGCCCCTGGCGGGTCGCCACTTTCCAGGCATGGGGCAGAGCCCTGGCCTTTCTTTATCCGGGGCCACGCGATGAGGTTCGCCTTCAACACCAACGGCTGCGCGCACCACCGTCTGGACGACGCGCTCGGGCTGATCGCGGACAGCGGCTACGACGGCGTGGCGCTGACGCTGGACATCCACCACCTCGACCCGTTCGCGGACGGGTTCCGCGCGGAGCTGGCGCGGGTGGCGGCGCGGCTGCGGGCGCTGGGGCTGGGGTGCGTGGTGGAGACGGGGGCGCGGTTCCTGCTCGACCCCAGGCAGAAGCACGAGCCGACGCTGGTGAGTGCATCGGCCGAGGGGCGGGCCCGGCGGGTGGAGTTCCTGACGCGGGCGCTGGAGGTGGCGGCGGAGTGCGGGGCGGAGGCGATGAGCTTCTGGGGGGGCGTGCCGAGGCCGGGGGTGGACGCGGCGCAGGCGCGGGCGTGGGTGGCGGAGGGGGCGGCGGAGGTGGTGCGGCGGGCGCAGCGGCTGGGGACGGTGGCGGCGCTGGAGCCGGAGCCGGGGATGGCGATCGAGACGGGGTTCGAGTGGGAGGCGCTGGGGATCGAGGGCTTGCTGCTGGCGCTCGACACCGGGCACTGCGTGGTGACGGGGGAGATCGATCCGGCGGACGCGGTCAGGCGCTGGGCAGGGCGGCTGGGGACGGTGTCGATCGAGGACATGGCGCGCGGCGTGCACGTGCACCTTCCGTTCGGCGAGGGGGACATGGACGTGCCGGGCGTGCTGCGGGCGCTGGGCGAGGTGGGGTTTCCCGGGCTCGTGTGCGTGGAGCTGTCGAGGGAGAGCCATCGGGCTGACACAATGGTCCCGCAGTCTCTGGCCTGGCTGAGGCGGCATCTACCCGAGGGTGCGGCGCCGGATACCAGTACAGCTCGGGGCTTGGGGATTCAGCGCGCGTGAGGATCTGTTTCGTCAGCCGGCGCTACTTCCCGGCGATCTCCGGCATGAGCGTGTATGCGCGCAACCTGCTGCACGAGCTGGTGGGCGCGGGGCACGAGGTCACGATGATCAGCCAGTTCCGCGGCGATGCCTTCGGGCGCGCGGTGTACGGCGGCGGGCCGCCGCCGCCGGTGGCGGGCGTGCGGGTCGTAGGGCTGGAGCAGCTCGGCGAGCAGACGACCGGGGATTTCGAGCGCGACGTGGAGACGATGGTGGATGCGATCGTGCGCGAGCATGGGCGGGCGCCGTTCGACGTGCTGCACGCGCAGTACGGGTATCCGACGGGGTGGGCGGTGCTGCTGGCGTCGCGACGGCTCGGGGTGCCGAGCGTGGTGTCGATCCAGGGCGGCGACGGGCACTGGGTGGGATCGTGCTGCGAGACGCACCGGCTGGCGATGACGCGGGTGCTGGACCACGCGGGCGCGGTGCTGATCGGGTGCCGCTCGTTCGCGGACGAGGTCGAGGGGCGGCTGGGCACGGAGCCCTCGCGGTTCACCATCGTGCCGGGGGCGGTCGACGTCGGGCGGTTCACGCCGGCCGACGGGCGGGCGCCGGGGCTGGGGTTCGGGGCGGCGCGCGATGGGTCCGCCGCGCCGGTGCTGCTGTACCACGGGCGGGTGGACGCGCGGAAAGGCGCGCTCGACCTGCTGGCGGCGGCGCGGGTGCTGGCGGACGAGGGGGTGGCGTTCTCGCTGGTGTACTCGGGGATCGGGCCGGACTTCGACGCGGTGGCACAGCGGATCGTGGCGCTCGGGCTGTCGGAGCGGGTGAGGATGACAGGGCACGTCGCGTACGAGGACGTGCCGGTGGTGTACCGCCAGGCCGACGTGTTCGTGTCGCCGACCTATGCGGAGGGGTTCTCCAACACGATCCTGGAGGCGATGGCGTCCGGGCTCGCGTGCGTGTCGTGCCGTGCCGTCGGCGTGGTGGACTGCCTCCGCCACGGGGAGAACGGGCTGCTGAGCGAGCCGGGGGATGTCGCGGGGCTGGCGGATTCGCTGCGCCGCGTGATCGCGGACCGGGCGCTGCTCGGGCGGCTGGCGGCGGCGGGGCTGGAGGAGTGCCGGCGGGTGTATTCGTGGGCCTCGGTCGGGCGGCAGATCATGGACGTGTACGCGCAGGTGGTGCGGGCGCCGGTGGACCAGGGGGTCGATCCGGAGCTGCCGGTCACGCCGTGCCGGTTCAGGGCGGAGCCGCACCTGCTGTGAGCGCGACATCGCATCCGGGGACAGGGCATCCTGGCGCGGGAGCGCCGTGCGCGCTGTTCGTCTCGCCGCACCTCGACGACGTGGCGTTCTCCTGCGGGGCCTTCGCGGCACTGCTGGCGGACGCCGGGTGGCGCACGGTGCTGGCGACCGTGTTCACCCGCTCCGTGGTGCCGGCGCAGGGGTTCGCGCTGGCGTGCCAGCTCGACAAGGGGCTGGACGGGGGGGTGGACTACATGGCGCTGCGACGCGACGAGGACCGGGCGGCGGCGCGCATCCTGGGGTTCGCGGAGTGCCTGCACCTCGACCTGGAGGAGGCGCCGCACCGGGGCTACGGCAGCGCGGCCGAGCTGTTCGCCGGGATGCGTGACGGCGACGACGCGTGGCGCGGGGTGGCGGAGCTGGTGGGCGGGGTCGCGGAGAGGGTGGCGCCGGCTCTGGTGCTGGTGCCGCAGGGGCTCGGCGGGCATGCGGACCACCTGCAGGTGGTGCGGGGCGTGCGCGAGGTGCTGGCCGGAGCGGGGGCTGCGCCGGTGTGGTGGTATCGCGACACGCCGTATGCGATCCGGCATGGCGAGGGCCCGGCGCCGGAGTGGCTCGCGGGGCTGGCCGGCGTCGCGGTGGCGGCCGACGGGGCGATGGCGCGCAAGGTGGCGGCGGCGTGCGCCTACCGCAGCCAGGTTGGGTTCCAGTTCGGCGGGGACGCGGGCGTGGCGGCGGCGCTGCGCGGGTTCGCGCGCGACGAGGCGGCGCGGGCGGGGGCGCTGGGCGAGGCGGGGCCTGGCGGGGGGGCGGATGCAAGCCGG
>CAXSER010000179.1:0-6206 GCA_964236315.1 uncultured Acetobacteraceae bacterium
GCCCCCGGCGTGTTCGCCATCGGCGACGTGTCCAACACGATGAACCTGACCCCCGGCGCCACCCTGGTCGAGGCCGCCCACGACGACGCCCCCGCCCTGCGCGCGGCCTGCGCCGGCGCGTCCTGCGTGGTCTGTGCGCTCAACGGCCTGGAGCCGGTGATGCTCGGCGTGCAGGGCCGCCTGCTCGACGCCGCCGTCGCCGCCGGCGTGTCCAGGTTCATCCCGTCCGACTACTCGCTCGACTTCACCCGCACGCGCCCCGGCGACAACCGCAACCTCGACCTGCGCCGCCGGTTCATGGCCCGCGTCGACGCGGCACCCATCCGCGCCACCTCGGTGCTGAACGGAGCCTTCGCCGACCTGCTGACCGGGCAGGCCCCCATCGTCCTGCACGCCCGGCGCCGCATCCTCTACTGGGGCAGCGCCGACCAGCCGCTGGACTTCACCGACCGCGACGACATCGCGGACTACGTCGCCGACGCGGCGCTCGACGCCGCCGCCCCCCGCCTCCTGCGCATCGCCGGCTCGACCGTGACCCCCCGCGACCTGGCCGAGATCATGACCGGGCTCACCGGCACCCGCTTCGGCCTGTGGCGCGCCGGCGGCCTCGGCCTGCTGGGCCTGCTCATCCGCGTCGCCCGCACGGTGGCCCCCGGCGGCGACGCGGTGTTCCCCGCCTGGCAGGGCATGCAGTACCTGCGCGACATGGCCGGCGGCCGCGGCCGCCTGTCCCCGCTCGACAACGACCGCTACGGCCCCAGGCGCTGGACCTCCGCCCGCGACGTCCTCGCGCAGCCCCGCTGACCCCACGCCGGGACCGGGCAGCAGGCAGGCCCGGACCCTGCCCGGACCCGCCGGAGGCCCGGGCCCTCCGGAAACCCCGACGCCGCGCCGCCGCCCCCGATCGCGCCCCCCGCCACGCCCGCCGCCCGGAACGCCCCCCGTCCTGCCGGCGTTCACCCTGCCTCGAACGGGAGAACGACCATGAGGCTGGGCTTCATCGGACTCGGCCAGATGGGCCGTGCCATCGCCGCCAACCTCCTCGCCGCCGGCCACGAGCTGACCGTGTGGAACCGCTCCCCCGACAAGGCCGCCGACCTCGTGGCCCGGGGCGCCCGCCTCGCCCCCACCCCCGCCGAGGCCGCCCGGGGCGACGTCGTCCTGACCATGCTCGCCGACGACGCCGCCCTTGAGGCCGTCGTGCACGGCCCGCACGGCATCCTCGCCTCGCCCGCCCTGCACGTCTCGCACAGCACGATCAGCGTCGCCCTCGCCGACCGCCTGGCCGCCGACCACGCGCCCCACGCCGGCTTCGTCTCCGCCCCCGTGTTCGGCCGCCCCCCCGCCGCCCAGGCCGCGAAGCTGTTCATCGTCGCCGCCGGCGCCCCCCACGCCGTCGAGCGCTGCCTCCCCCTGTTCGACGCCATCGGCCAGCGCACCTTTTGCGTCGGCGACACCCCGTCGGCCGCCAACCTGGTCAAGCTCGGCGGCAACTTCATGATCATGGCCGCCATCGAGGCGATGGCCGAGGCGATGACCCTCGTCGAGGCCGGCGGCGTGGACCGCCGCGCCATGCTCGACGTCCTGACCGGCACGCTGTTCGGCGCCCCCGTCTTCCACACCTACGGCGAGATCCTCGTGGCCGACCGCTTCCGCCCCGCCGGCTTCACCGCCCCCCTCGGCCTGAAGGACATGAACCTGGTCGACGCCGCCGCCACCGCCTCGCGCGTGGCCATGCCGACCCTGGGCGTGGTGCGCGACCACCTGCGCACCGCCATCGCCACCCACGGCGAGGACATCGACTGGTCCGCCATCGCCCTCGCCGTCCGCGAGGCTGCCGGCCGCTCCGAAGAACAGGAAGGAGTTCTTTCTTGAAAGAAAGAACCAAAGAACTTTGCCCGTAAGGAACCCGACCCGCCCGCGCGCCTGAATCCTCATGGGCAAAGTCTTTTTGCTTCTTTTTCTTCAGAAAAAGAAGGCGCTTGCCTTCCTCCCGAACCGCCCACTCCCTGGCGCGCTCTCCTGGCGAATCCCCGACCCTTGGCTTCCGCCCCCAACGCGCGCATCTCCCCCCCACCAACAACGCGGGACCGCGGCCGATGACGAACACCCTCCCCGGAGCAGGACGCTGAGCGACGACACGCCCGAGGGCGACCCCACCGACGCGCCTGCGCCCGGCTGGCGCGTGCGCATCCTCGACCTGTCCGGCGGCGCCGAGGAGGGCATCACCGAGGAGGTCCCGGGCTTCGCCGACCTCGGGCACGCCAACGCCTTCGCCCGCGCCTACGTGCGCGACAGCGTGGAGCGCTGCCGCTCCCCCGGCCTGTTGCCGCGCGAGGTGATGGAGGTCTGGCTGCAGTTCGGCGAGGACGCCCTCGTCGTCGACGCCGGCGAGGACGGCTGGCAGTCCGCCACAGAGATCGCCGGCTTCGCCGAGCACCGCGCGCGCCGCCCCGACCGCGACTGGCGCGCCCTCGACCCGCGCACCGGCGGCGACACCGACGACGACGACGCCCCCGACGCCGAGGACACGCCGTGAAGCTCCGCTTCGCCCCCAGCCCGACCGGCCTGCTCCACGTCGGCAACCTGCGCACGGCGCTCGCGAACTACCTGTTCGCCCGCCGCCACAACGGCCACTTCGCCCTGCGCATCGACGACACCGACCCTGTACGCTCGCGCCCCGAGTACGCCGAGGCGATCGGGCACGACCTGCGCTGGCTCGGCCTGGACTGGGACAGCACCTTCCGCCAGTCCGACCGCCTCGCCCGCTACGCGGCCGCCGCCGAGACCCTGAAGGCCTCGGGCCGCCTCTACCCCTGCTTCGAGAGCGAGGACGAGCTGCGCTCCAAGCGCGAGCAGCGCCTGCGCCTGGGCAAGCCGCCCCTCTACGACCGCGCCATGCTCCGCCTCACCCCCGCCCAGCGCGCCACGGCGGAAGCCGGCGGCAAGCGCCCCTACTGGCGCTTCCTCCTCTCCGCCCGCACCATCGCCTGGGACGACCTGGTCCTCGGCGAGCGCCAGGTGAAGCTCACCGCCATGTCCGACCCGGTGATGATCCGCGCCGACGGCACCCCGCTGTACGGCTTCACCTCCGTGGTCGACGACCTCGACGAGGGCACCACCCACGTCCTGCGCGGCGAGGACCACGTCAGCAACACCGGCCTGCAGGTCGACCTCTGGGACGCCCTCGTCACCGACCCCGACCGCATCGTCCGCTTCGGCCACCTCCCCCTCCTGCTCGACACCGCCGGCGACAAGCTCTCGAAACGCCTGGAGAGCGTCTCCGTCCGCAGCCTGCGCAACGACGGCATCCTCCCCGAGTCCATCACCGGCATGCTCGCCCGCCTCGGCACCCCCGACGCTCCCGACGCGCTCCCCCTCGCCACCCTGGCGCGGACCTTCGACCCCCGCCGCTTCAGCCACGGCCCCGCCCGCTTCGACCTCCCCCAGCTCCTCGCCGTCAACGCCCGCGCCCTCCACGCGCTGCCCTACGACTCCGTCCGCGACCGCCTCCCCGAGGGCGCCACCGAGCCCTTCTGGCTCGCCGTCCGCCCCAACCTGGAGCTGCTGACCGAGGCCCGCCTCTGGTGGGACGTCGTCGCCGGCGACATCGTCGCCCCCCTGCTGGAGGAGGACCATGGCTTCCTCCGCCAGGCCCTCGACGCCCTCCCCCCCGACCCCTGGGACACCACCACCTGGTCCGCCTGGACCACCGCCCTCAAGACCACGAGCGGCCGGAAGGGCAGGGCACTCTTCCACCCCCTCCGCCTCGCCCTCACCGGCGAGGAGAAGGGCCCCGAACTCGCCGCCCTCCTGCCCCTGATGGGCCGCCCCCGCGTCGCCGAGCGCCTGCTGGCGGCGGCCTGAAGGAAGCAAGGTTGAGGCTCTGCCTCAAACTCCGCCAAAGGCTCGCCTTTGGAATCCAATACTCAAGGAAAGGGTTTCCAAAGGGCTTGGCCCTTTGGCGGGTCCGGGCAGAGCCCGGCCTTGCTTCCTTCCTCGTGTCCCCCCAACCCTCTCGCCCGCACGGTCGGGTCGAGGGCACCGGGGCCACGGCCCGGATCGTGGCGCCTACGGCGCGGGCATCGACGGTGCGCAGCAGGCACTCGCCGCCTGGCGTGCAGCCGGCGCGCAGCAGGACGCGGGCGCCTCTCCCGGAGCCTCGTCGCGCACCAGCCGCCCGACCCCGCCGGGATGGCCGTACACCGCCGCCTCGCCGTGGGTCAGGAAGGTCTCCCACGCGACGCCCTGCGGGTCGGTGATCCACTGCTTGTCGCTGCGGGCGTAGCAGCAGGTCGCGGCCTCCTCCTCGCGCACCGGGCGGCCGGCCCGGCCCAGGCGGCCGTACACCTCGGCCAGCTCCGCCTCGTCCTCGACCTGGATGCCGAGGTGCTCGATGCCGGTCCTCGCCGCGCCACGGGCGCTGATGGCGAAGTTCACCCGCGGATCGTCGAGCATCCACTTCGCGTAGTCGGGCTTCGTCACGCTTGGCTCGGCGGCGAACAGGGTGGCGTAGAAGCGGATGGACCCGGCGAGGTCCTCGACCGCGACATGGACGTGCAGACGCTTCATGGCGACTTCCTCCGGGCGGGTGTGGGTGCGCCGGTCCGGGCGACGGGCGCGCAGCAGGGATCGCACGCGGACGCCGCCCGCCCCTGGACGCAGCAGTTCTCGGTCAGGTAGGCGACGAGGCCGTTCATGGCGGCAAGGTCGGCCGCGTAGATGATCTGCCGGCTTGCCCGCCGCTGCGTGACCAGGCCCGCGTGCAGCAGCTGCTGCAGGTGGAAGGTCAGCGACGACGGCGCGATGCCCAGGCTCCCCGCGATCGTGCCCGCCGGCAGCCCTGCCGGCCCCTGCCCGACGAGCATGCGGTAGATCGCGAGCCTGCTCTCGTGGGCGAGGGCACCCAGGGCACCCACGGTCCGGGTCGCGTCCACGCCGAAACCTCCGATATTTCACGTATGATCGTAGACACCACGCGAGCCTGTCTTTGCAACCACATTTCGCAGAACGTCGGACAATGCCCACCGGAAGCATGCCTGGATGGCACCTCTGCCCGGCTGCCCAGGGCGGCCACCGGATGCCCGCCCCGCCCGGGCTGTCGTGGACTGCCGCAACCCGGGCACCTTCGGTCCCTGCGCGACGGACGAGACCGGCCCCGCCGTGCGGCCGCGACATCACCGCGCTTCGTGCGGCGCCTGCCTTCGACCCCGACGGCGACACGCCATGCGCCTGCCGCCACGATCAGGGCGCCGCCGCCCTGCCATGACCCCGCCGCCGCATGCCCGCGCGCGCAATCCCGTTGCTCCCCCGCGCCGCCTGCCCCAGAAAGCAGGGGCCATGACCCTCGTCCTCCACGACAGCCTGCGCCGCGCGCGCGTGCCCTTCGCGCCCATCGACCCCGCCCACGTCCGCCTCTACGTGTGCGGCCCGACGGTGTACGACCTCCCCCACCTCGGCAACGTCCGCTCGACCGTGGTCTGGGACGTGCTGGTGCGCCTCCTGCGCCACCTCTACCCGCGCGTCACCTACGTGCGGAACCTCACCGACGTGGACGACAAGATCAACGCCCGCGCCGCGGCCTCGGGCGAGACGATCGCCGAGGTCACCGCCCGCACCGCGGCCGGCTTCGCCGCAGACATGGCGACCATCGGCAACGCGCCCCCCGACATCGAGCCCCGCGCCACCGCCCACATCCCCGAGATGGTCGCGATGACCGCGCGCCTGATCGAGACCGGCCACGCCTACGAATCCCACGGCCACGTCCTGTTCTCCGTGCCCAGCTTCCCCGACTACGGCCACCTCTCCGGCCGCACCCCCGACGAGCTGCTCGCAGGCGCGCGCGTCGAGGTCGCCACCTACAAGCGCGACCCCGGCGACTTCGTCCTGTGGAAGCCCAGCGCCCCCGACCTCCCCGGCTGGGACAGCCCGTGGGGCCGCGGCCGCCCCGGCTGGCACATCGAGTGCAGCGCGATGTCGCGCCGCTATCTCGGCCCCGACTTCGACATCCACGCCGGCGGCGACGACCTCCTCTTCCCCCACCACGAGAACGAGCGCGCCCAGAGCCTGTGCGCCGACCCCGGCTGCGGCTTCGCCCACACCTGGCTGCACAACGGCATGCTTCTCGTCGACGGCGAGAAGATGTCGAAGAGCCTCGGCAACTTCTTCACCCTGCGCGACGTCCTCGCCCGCGCCGCCCCCGAGAC
>CAXSER010000180.1:0-1606 GCA_964236315.1 uncultured Acetobacteraceae bacterium
CAGCCCACAGGCAGGCAAGGACCGCGGCGGCGGGCGAGGCGAGGGCGGTCAGGGCGCGGACGGGCGAGGCCCGGGCCGGGCGGAGGTCAGGGCGCATTCCGGGAGCCTTTCGGGGTGTGCCGGCGGGGCGGCGCCGCGGGTCGCGCGGGGGCGGGCTCATCCCTCGCGCAGGAAGCCGTGGCGGCCGGTGTCGCGCATGCGGAGCACCACCAGCAGCGTGATCGCCGTCATCGCCGTGGCATACCAGCCGAACCAGCCGGCGACGCCCGCGCTCTTGAGCCACAGCGCCACGTACTCCGCCGAGCCGCCGAACACCGAGTTGGCCACCGCGTACGCCAGGCCCACGCCGAGCGCGCGCACCTCGGTGGGGAACATCTCCGCCTTCACCAGCCCGGTGATCGACGTGTAGAAGCTGTTGATCCCCAGCGCGCCGACCACCAGCCCCAGCGCGGTCCACGGCGCGTGCCCGGTCGCCGCGATCGCGCCGAGCAGAGGCACCGTGGCCAGCACCGAGAGCACGCCGAAGCACAGCAGCGACGTCCTGCGCCCGATCACGTCCGACAGCGCGCCGAACAGCGGCTGCGTCGCCATCGTCACGAACAGTGCCAGCGTCATCACCCACGACGCCGTCCTCGCGTCCATCCCCGCGGTGTTGACCAGGTACTTCTGCATGTAAGTGGTCCAGGTGTAGAACGCGAGCGAGCCCCCCGCCGTCAGCCCCACCACCTGCCAGAACGCCCGCCCGTTCCGCCGCAGCAGGGCGAAGCTGCCGGCGTTGCGGCGCGCGGCCTCGTCGGTGCGGATGCTCTCCGGCAGCGAGCGGCGCAGCCACAGCGCGCTCAGCGCCAGCACCGCGCCCAGCGCGAACGGGATGCGCCAGCCCCAGGCCCGCATGTCCTCGGGCGAGAGCACCTGCTGGAGCAGCAGCATGCTGAGCACCGCGAGCAGCTGCCCGCCGATCAGGGTGACGTACTGGAACGAGGCGTAGAAGCCGCGCCGCCCGGGGGTTGCGACCTCGCTCATGTAGGTGGCGCTGGTGCCGTACTCGCCGCCCACGGAGAAGCCCTGCAGCAGCCGCGCCAGCAGCAGGATCACCGCCGAGGCGCGCCCCAGAGTCGCCGTGGTCGGCAGCACCGCGATCACCAGCGAGCCCGCGCACATCAGCAGCACGGAGAGCAGCAGCGAGGCACGGCGGCCGCGGCGGTCGGCGTAGCGGCCGAAGAACCAGCCGCCGATCGGGCGCATCAGGAAGCCGACCGCGAACACGCCGGCCGTGGACAGCAGCTGCGAGGTCGGGTCGCCGGAGGGGAAGAACGCGGGGGCGAAGTAGATCGCGCCGAACGCGTAGACGTAGAAGTCGTACCACTCCACCAGGTTGCCCGACGAGCTGGCCAGGATCGCGCCGACGCGGGCCACCGAACTCAGGCGGGCGGTGGCGAGCGGGTCGCCCGGCGGCAGGACGGGGGCGGGCTGGGTCATCGGCGGCCTCGGCGGTTGCCCGCGCAGCGTCACGCGGCGGGGGCGGCAAGGCAAGGCCAGGGCTCTGCCCCATGTCCTGAAGGCAATGTCCTGAAGGCCGTGTCCCTGAAGGCCATGTCCTGAAGGC
>CAXSER010000180.1:1706-6205 GCA_964236315.1 uncultured Acetobacteraceae bacterium
CCTGAAGGCCATGTCCTGAAGGCGGGGCCCCGCCAGGGCGAGCCGCCCTGGACCGGTCCTGCCCAGGACCTGTCACCGACCGGGCGTCCCGGCGTGACGATCGCCTGCAGGCCCCATCCATCCGACCTGTCCAGCGACGAGCGGACACCGCGTCCGCAGCCGGGGATGGCCGCAGCCGGGGCCGTACATTCCTCTACCGGATCCGTGACGAGCGGGGCTAGGCTCGCCGGAGCCGCAAGGTGGTTCGGTGCAGGCAGCCCGCGAACCGTCCTCGACCGCGACGCACGCTGCCGGGAGGGCGCCCATGTCCGGCAGCACGAGCCAGGTTCCGCCGATCACCGTGATGCTGAGCGCGGAAGGCGTGCCGATCCCGCCCGACACGCTGGGAAGCTTCGCGGCGTCGTTCATGGACGGCGGTGCCGTGTATGCCGACAGCGTCTCGGTGACCGGAGGCGCGCAGCCTTCGGTCGCGTTTGCCGCGTCGTCGACCGCGGTGGCCGGCCCCGGCAGCGTCCCCACCGAGGCGGATGCCGTTGCGACGGTGACGCAGTCCTTCGAGGTGCTGGGGCCGCCGGGCGCGGTGACTGTCGACTTCATCGCCGGCCTGTCGGTGGCGGAGACCACCCGGGTGCAGCCAGGCTCCGCCGACTCGCAGGTGTTCGCAGTCGTCGTGGCGCCCGACGGCACCAGCTCGTTCGTCGAGCTGGCCTCCAACAGCATCGAGGACTCGCCGACCCCGGTGCTGGCCATCCGTCAGCCGGAGATCCTCCGGACGGGCACGGTCTACAGCTTCCAGGAGCAGGCGGACGCCGAGGCTGCCTTCAGCGCGTCGACGCAGGGAAGCGTGTCGGCCACCGTGGTGCTCGACCCCTCGACGCCGCAGGGGGCGTACTCGATCGTGTTCGGCGCCGATCCGCCCTGCTACGTCGCCGGCACCCGCATCGCCACCACGCGCGGCGAGGTGCCGGTCGAGGCGCTGCGGGCCGGCGACACGGCGGCCCTGGCCACGGGCGGCACCGCGCCCATCGTCTGGGTCGGGCACCGGCGCCTGCGCAAGGCCGATCCCGTCCGTGTCCTGGCCGGCGCGTTCGGCACGGGCCTGCCCGCGCGCGACCTGGTGCTCTCGCCGGAGCACGCGCTGTTCCTCGACGCGCACCTGGTGCCGGTCCGCGCGCTCGTCGACGGCGTGTCCGTGATCCGCGAGGCCTGGGAGAGCGTGACCTACCACCACGTCGAGCTGGAGCGTCACGGCGTGCTCCTGGCCGAGGGGCTGCCGGCGGAGAGCTACCTCGACACCGGCAACCGTGCTTCCTTCGCCAACGGGGCGTTGGCGAGCCTCGCGGCCGATTTCGGCCACGGCGGCGGATGCGTGCGGACGTGCGCCCCCCTGGCGCTCTTCGGGCCGGTCGTGGAGGCGCAGCGTGCGCGGCTGCGGGCGGTGTCGGCCGGGCGGGCGCGCGACGCGGCGTAGCGGGGGCCACGGAGCGCCCGAAGGCCGCCGCGGGACGCGATCCCGGCGTCATCCGGAGAAGCAGGGCCGGGGACGCCGCCCTCCTGCCGGAAGGAGGGGGATCCCGCCTCGGCGATGCCCTGCCCAGGCAATGGGATCGAAGGGTCCCGGGCCCTCTGCGGGTCCGGGCAGGGCCCGGCCTTGCCTCCTCCCGGACGCCAATCCGCCTCCTACCAGGCGATCGTCTTCCCCTCCCAGTCCACGAAGCTGTGCCCCCCGCTGCCGTGCCGCGCCTCGACCACGTCGGCCATCCCCTCCGTGCTGGTCTCCACGTCGAGCGAGGCGCCCGCCCCGCCCATGTCGGTCCTCACCCACCCCGGGTGCACAGACAGCACGGTGATCCCCGCGTCCTTGTGGCGCAGGGCGTAGCAGCGCGTCAGCGTGTTCAGCGCCGCCTTGCTGGCCCGGTAGATCTCCCAGCCGCCGCCGGTGTTCTCCGCCACGCTGCCCAGGATCGAGGTCATCACCGCCATCGTGCCCCCGGGCGCGAGCCGGTCCGTGAACCGCTCCATCACCCGCAGCGGCGCGTGGGCGTTGGTCTCGAACACGTGCGCCGCGGAAGCGGGCGAGACCTCGTGCACCGGCAGCGTGGCGTCGTCGGCGATGCCGGCGATCACGAACACCAGGTCGAACGGCCCGGGCACGCCCTCGTGCAGCGCGGCCATGGCGGCGTCGTCGGTGATGTCCGCGCGCGCCACCCGCACGCCGGGGATCGCGGCCAGCGCCGGGGCGCCGGCGGGGTCGCGGGCGGTCGCGGTCACGGACCAGCCGCGCGCGGCAAAGACCTGCGCGAGGCCGAGGCCGAGGCCGCGCGAGGCGCCGATCAGCAGGGCGCTGCGGGAGTCGGACATGGCGGTTCTCCTGGACGGTGCGGCGGACACAGCGCCCGAGGGCGCGCGGGGTTTCCGCCGCTCGCATAAGGAAGCAGGAGTCTTCTCTTTCTGAAGAAAAAGAAGCAAAAAGACTTTGCCCATAGAGGCAAGAACCCCGGGTCGGGTTCTAACGGGGGAAGTTCTTTGGTTCTTTCTTTCAAGAAAGAACCGCTTCCTTCCCGTTGCGCCGCCCCGGACCCCGTCGCCCGGCCACCAGCGCCGCGGCCGCCGTGACCGCGCCGACCGCCGCCACGATCAGCGTCGCCAGCGCGTTGATGTCCGGCGTCAGCCCGAGCCGGACCTTGGAGTAGACGATCATCGGCAGCGTGGTCGACTGCGGCCCGGACACGAAGCTGCTGATCACCAGCTGGTCCACCGACAGCGTGAACGCCAGCAGCCACCCCGCCACCACCGCCGGCAGGATCAGCGGCAGCGTCACGTCCGCGAACACCCGCAGCGGCCCGGCGCCCAGGTCCTGCGCCGCCTCCTCCAGCGAGCGGTCGAAGGACGCGAGCCGCGCGCGCACCACCACGCACACCACGCTCGTGGTGAACGAGACGTGCGCGATCACGATGGTCCAGAACCCGCGCCCCACGCCGAGGCTGACGAACAGCAGCAGGCTCGCCAGCCCGATGATCACCTCGGGCATCACCATCGGCGCCACCACCAGCCCGGACAGCAGCGCACGCCCGCGGAACCGCCCGTGCCGCGCCAGCGCCACCGCGGCCATCGTGCCCAGCACCACCGCCAGGCTCGCCGACAACGCGGCCACCCGCAGCGACAGCCAGGCCGCGTCCAGGATCGCGCGGTCGGACAGCAGCCGGCCGTACCAGCGCAGCGACCAGCCGCCCCACACCGTCACCAGCGTCGACGCGTTGAACGAGTAGAGCACCACGAGCGCGATCGGCGCGTACAGGAACAGGTAGCCGGCCCACAGGCACGCGGTCAGCAGGCGGGGGCGGGTCAACGAAGGAAGGCCAGGGCGCCGCCCTGGACCCGCCAGGGCGAGCCGCCCTGGACCGGCGCATGAAAGGGAAGCGGAGGGCACCGGCCAGGGGAACGGGGCCTTGCTGACAAGTGGACTCTCAAGGCTCCGCCCTGGGCGGAGTCCGGAGGCGGAGCCTTTGGCCTTGCTTCCTTCACTCCGCCCCGCCCCCCACGTCCCCCGCCGCGATCCCCCCCGTACGCCCGCGCTGCAGCAGCGCCGCCGGCAGCGCCAGCGCCGCCAGCAGTGCCACGGCCACGGCGGAGGCCACCGGCCAGTCGTGGTTGGAGAAGAACTCGCCCCACAGCACCTTGCCGATCATCAGCGTGTCCGGCCCGCCCAGCAGGTCGGGGATCACGAACTCCCCGCACGCCGGGATGAACACCAGCAGGCAGCCCGCCAGCACCCCCGGCAGCGACAGCGGCAGCGTCACCGTGCGAAACACCCGCCAGGGCGTGGCGCGCAGGTCGGCGGCCGCCTCGCGCAGCGCCGGGTCCTGCGCCACCAGCGTCGCGTACAGCGGCAGCACCATGAACGGCAGGTACGAGTAGGTGATGCCGATGCACACCGCGAGGTCGGTGTTCATGATGTGCAGCCGCCCGAGGCCGAGCGCGGTCAGCGCCTGGTTCAGCAGCCCCTCGTCCTTGAGGATCAGGATCCAGGCGTACACGCGGATCAGGAAGCTGGTCCAGAACGGCAGCATCACCGCCATCAGCAGCGGGCCGCGCCGCGCGGGCGCCGTGCGCGCGATGGCCAGCGCGACCGGGTAGCCGACCAGCAGGCACGCCAGCGTCGACACCCCCGCGATCCACGCCGAGCCGAGCAGCGCGCGCGCGTACAGCCAGTCGCCGAACAGCGTGCCGTACGTGTCCAGGTGCAGCGTCAGCGTCAGCGCCCCGTCCGCCCAGCCCCACAGCGGCGAGACCGGCGGCTGCGCCACGATCGCCTCGGAGAAGCTCATCCGCAGCACCACCAGGCACGGCAGCAGGAAGAACGCGCCGAGCCAGAGCAGCGGCGCCCCGGGCACCACCGCGCGCAGCCAGCCCTGCACGCGCGCACGCCCCGGGCCCGTCGCCCCGCCGGAACCCGTCGCCCCGCCGGAACCCGTCGCGGCGCCCGGACCCGTCGCGCG
>CAXSER010000181.1:0-6203 GCA_964236315.1 uncultured Acetobacteraceae bacterium
ACGAAGTCCACGTCCGCCTCGACCCCGCACGCCTCCGCCAGCCCCCGCCCGTGCCCGCCGAGCACCCCCAGCGAATGCGCCTCGTCGACCAGCAGGTACCCCCCCAGCTCGCGCTTGACCTGCGCGAACTCCGCGAGCGGCGCCACGTCGCCGAGCATCGAGTAGATGCCCTCCGCCACGACCAGCTTGTCCCCCGGCTCGGACGCCAGCAGCCGCAGCCGCCGCGCCAGGTCGTCCGCGTCGTTGTGCCGGAAGCGCGTGACCTTCGCCCCGCTCAGCTTCGCGCCGTCGTAGATGCTGGCGTGGCTGTCCGCGTCGAGCAGCAGGTGGTCCTCGCGCCCGCACAGCCCCGACAGCGTCCCCAGGTTCGCCTGGTAGCCCGTCGTGAACACCATCGCCTCCCGCCTGCCGAGGAACCGCGCGAGCTGCCGCTCCAGCGCCGCGTGCCCCGCATACGTCCCGTTGGCGATGCGCGACCCCGTGGTCCCCGTCCCCTCGCGCCGCAGCGCGCCGACCGCCGCCTCGACGCACGCCGGCTCGAACGTCATCCCCAGGTAGTTGTTGGTGCCGAACAGCAGCACGTCCCGCCCGCCCAGCCGCGCCACCGTCGGCGACACGATCTCGTCGAACACGACGCTGAACGGGTTGCGCCGCTCCCCGCCCAGCTGCGCGAACGCCTGCTTCAGCCCCTGGTACTTCGCGAGCACGGCGCTACCCCCTGGACGCGACGGGGGCGGCGCGCAGCACGCCCGCCAGGTCGCCGATGGTGTGGATCTCTGCGAGGCTGTCCAGCGGCACGATCGTGTCGAACCGCGTCTCCAGCGCCATGATGAAGTCCATCACCGCCAGCGAATCCAGCCGCAGGTCGCGCACGATGCTGGTCTGCGGCCCGACCGTGCGGTCCACGCCCGCCGGAATCCCCTCCAGCGAGCGCACGACCGCCTGGATGCCCGCCAGAACCTCGTCCTCAGACAACGTCAACACCGATCTCCCCGGCCGGAGCCCCGGCATGGCGGTGATGTGGGAACGGCACGGCCATGTTCGACTCCGCGGCAGGCAGGCCGCAGGTTATGCGACCCCCCACGCGATGCGACAAGTTCGCGACTCCCGGGCCAGACCCGCGCCCGCCGCCCACCCACGCCACGGGGCAGGGCAGGGGCCCCCGCCCGCCCCGGTCCTTCGCCCCGCCTCCCGCCCTCCGACCCCGCCCTTGCCAGCCCCCCGGCTTTGCGCCACCAACCCCCGCCACACAGCGGGACCCCCGGCCATGAGCCTCCTCCAGGCCTTCGCGATCGCCGTCCTGCAGGGCGCCACGGAGCTGTTCCCCGTCAGCAGCCTCGGCCACGCCGTCCTCCTCCCCGCCCTGCTCAACTGGCGCCTGGACCAGGCCGGCGAGTCCTTCCTCCCCTTCCTCGTCATGCTCCACGTCGGCACCGCCGCAGCCCTCCTCGCCTACTTCTGGCGAGACTGGTGGGCGCTGGCCTCCGGCGTCCTCGGCCTCTCCACCCCCCATGTCGCCGCGGAGAGCCGCCGCGTCCTCGGCCTCATCGTCATCGCCACCATCCCCGCCGCCCTCCTCGGCGCCCTCCTGGAGCACCAGCTCCGCCGCCTGTTCGGCACCCCCGCCATCGTCGCCGGCGCCCTCGCCGCCAACGGCCTTCTCCTCCTCGCCGCCGCCCGCCTGCGCGCCCGCACCCCCGCCGCCATCCCCCAGCGCCCGCTCTCCTCCCTGCGCCCCCTGGACGCCCTGGTCATCGGCGCCTGGCAGTGCCTGGCCCTCGTCCCCGGCTTCTCCCGCTCCGGCGCCACCATCACCGGCGCCCTGCTGCGCGGCCTGCACCCCGAGGGCGCCGCCCACTTCTCCTTCCTGATCGCCACCCCGATCATCCTCGGCGCCACCGTCCTCGAGGTCCCCAAGCTCCTGCGCGCCGACATGCCGCCGGGCACCCTCCAGCTCAGCCTCCTCGCCGCCGTGGTCGCCGGCATCACCGCCTGGCTCAGCACCGCCTTCCTGATGCGCTGGTTCCGCAACCACGATCAGTGGGCGCTCGACCCCTTCGGCTGGTACTGCATCGCCGCCGGCCTCGGCAGCCTCGCCTACCTCACGCTCGCCTGAAGAACAGCAAGCAAGGTTGAGGCTCTGCCTCAAACTCCGCCAAGGGCTGGGCCCTTGGATCGCCTTCTCCTAGGTAGACGGGATCAAAGGGTCCTCGGACCCTTTGCGGGTCCGGGCAGAGCCCGGCCTTCCTTCAAGGAGCCCCCGATGCGCCGCCCCCTCCTGCTCGCCGCCGCCCTCCTCCTCGCCGCCGCCGCCCCCCGGCCCCCCGCCGCCCGCCCGCTCTCGCGCGCCGACCTCCCCTGGTGGAGCGCCCGCCTCGCCGCCAAGGCCGAGGCCCTGCGCGCCGCCCCCGTCGACCTGGTCTGGTACGGCGACAGCATCACCCAGGACTGGGAGCAGTCCGGCCCCGAGCCCTGGCGCGACTTCGCCCCCGTCTGGCAGCGCTTCTACGGCGACCGCCACGCCCTCAACCTCGGCTTCAAGGGCGACGCGACCTCCCACCTGCTCTGGCGCATCGAGCACGGCGAGGCCGACGGCATCTCCCCGCGCGCCGCCGTCATCCTCATCGGCGCCAACAACTTCGGCCACCTGCACTGGTCGGCCGCCGACACGCTGCTCGGCATCGACGCGGTCGTGGCCGCCCTGCACGCCCACCTGCCGCAGACGCACCTGATCCTGCTCGGCGTCCTGCCCAGCATCCGCAACGCCTATGTCGACGCCAGCACCGCCGCCGTGAACGCCGCGCTCCCCACCCGCTACGCCCGCGACCCCCTGCTGACCTACGTCGACGCCGCCGCCGCCGTGGCCCCGTCCGGCCGCCCCGACCCCGCGGCCTTCCTCGACGGCCAGCTCACGCCGCCCGACCCGCCGCTGCACCCCACCGCGCAGTCCCAGGCACGCCTCGCCGCCCTGATCGAGCCCGCCGTCGCCCAGGCCATGGGCGACCGCGTCCACCGCTAGGAAGCAGGGTCGAGGTCCTGCCCCGGTCACGCCGGAGGGGGCGGGTGCGGCCGTTCTCCGCGAACCAGGTCTCCTGTTCCGGGAAGCGGGAACGCCACATCGCCAGCCCCTGCATGACGGTGTGGCGGAAGACTCCTCGACGCGCCCGCATGTCGGACATGGCATCCGGTATCGCCGGGCCGGGATGACGACCCGTTTGCCTCGGCCACCCGGCGCGGCGCCTGCGAAGCCACCTTGGAACGATCACGTCCGCACAGGCCATCATCCCGGCCTGGCGGCGTCAGAACGGCATCACAGGCTGAAGCAGCCGCGCCATCCATCCACTGAAGCGCAGGCGGCCGGTGGTCGCCATGACGCACACGCAGTCCTGCGACGGCTCGGCCACGACAAGATGGTCCTCGTCACGCCGTGGATTGTCCTCCTCGTCGTCGTCCTCTTCCGACACGTCGCCGGCGGCGTACAGCCTGCCGTTGCCGTCGTGATAGGCGCCGCTGAGCACGCAGGTCAGCTCCAGGCCACGATGGCGATGTCCCGGCAAGGTGACGCCAGGCTTGACGCGGATGAAGTGCAACGTGCTGTGATCGTCGTGCCAGAGCGTCCTGTGCCACAGTCCTGGCGCCAGCCAACGCAGCCTGCCGGGCTGCAGGTCGTCGAGAGCCGGCGGCGGTACCATCCCGGCCGCCTCGTGGAACACCTCCAGCCGGCTTCTCGCCTTCCTGCGCCTGCCTCGCGACGGGTTTCCATGGGCAACGCTCGTGAGGCACCTGTCCAGCAGGCCGGACGGCGGCTCCACCGGCACCACCGCGGACAGCAGCTCGCTCCCGACCCGCTCCAGGAACAGGACCGTATCCTGGCAGGTCGAACAGCGCCGAAGGTGCGTCGCCAGGACGCAACGGTGTGCGAAACCAAGGCTGCCGGTCACGTGATCCAGCAGCACTGCGCTGCTCGGATGGCTGGTGACGGTGCTCGAACCACTCATCCTGCTCTCCTGGGCGACAGGCCTGCTGTCCCGGCCGCCGGTGCCGCGCCGCCTGCTACGGTGGCAGCCTGATACAACAACGGCGCACAGGCTGGCTTGTCGAGGACACGGCGACGCCGGGTCGCATTTCGGGACCTGCCGGAACCGGCCGGCTGGCGCGGGCCTGCGCCAGGCGGCACGGCAGGCGTCGACGACGGCGCCGTCGTCGAGCCGCCGGTGCCAAGGCGCTCGCGCGGACGCTGCCGGACACGTTCGACTCCTACCCCAGCCACAGCACGTCCCCGATCCGCCTCGCCCCCCCCGCGATCATCGCCAGCCGGTCGAACCCCACCGCGATCCCGCTGCACGCCGGCATCCCGTGCTCCATCGCCGCCAGCAGCCCCTCGTCCATCGGCCACGCCCCCCCGCCCAGCGCCGCCCTGCGCGCCCGGTCCGCCTCGAACCGCGCCCTCTGCTCCCCCGCGTCGCACAGCTCCTCGAACGCGTTCCCCAGCTCCACCCCGCACACGAACAGCTCGAACCGCAGCGCCGCCCGCGCGTCACCCGGGTCGCGCCGCGCCAGCGCCGCCTGCGCCACCGGCCAGTGCGTCAGGAACGTCGGCCGCCCGCGCCCCAGATGCGGCTCCACCCGCTCCAGCATCAGCCGGAAGAACAGGTCCTCCCACTCCTCCTCCGCCCGGAGCACAACCCCCGCCTGCGCCGCAAGCCGCCCCGCGTCCCCCGCCGTCCCCAGCACGTCCGCCCCGACATGCCGCGCGAACGCCTCCGCGACGCTCACCCGCTCGAACGAGTCGAGCGACGTCCGCACCCCCCGCATCTCCACCACCGGCGGCAGCACCGCGCGCAGGAACGCCTCGACCTCGTCCATCAGCCCCGCAAGCCGCGCCCCCGGCCGGTACCACTCCAGCATCGTGAACTCCGCCGAGTGCAGCGGCGCGTCCGCCCCCACCGCCTCCGCGTTGCGCCACACCCGCGCCAGCTGGAACACCGGCCCCGCGCCTGCCACCAGCAGCCGCTTCATCGCGAACTCCGGGCTGGTGTGCAGCCACAGCGCCTCGCGCCCCCCGTCCGGCAGCTCCCGCTCCGTGGCGAACGCCCGCAGGTGCACCTCCTCCCCGGGCGTGCGCACCGCGTACGGCGTCTCGACCTCGGTATACCCGCGTCCCTCGAGGAACCCCCGCGTCGCCCGCGTCAGCTCGCCTCGCCGGCGCAGGAACGGCATCCGGTCCGCCAGTGAGTCCGGATGCCACGTCGCCATGCCCAGTTCCTAGGAAAGCAAGCAAGCCCGGGCTCTGCCCGGACCCGCCAGGGGCGAGCCGCCCCTGGACCGGCCTCACTTGAGTCAAGGATTCCAAAGGCGAGCCTTTGGCGGAGTCCGGAGGCGGAGCCTCTGGCCTTCCTTGGCCCCAGCCCCCCTCAGTCGCTCCCCACCGCCAGCCCAGCCCCCCGCGCGTCCGTCGCGATGTGGCACGACTGCTCCGTCCCCGGCAGGTAGCGCGCGCACACCGCCGCGTTCGCCCGCCCCGGTTCCGGCACCTCCGCCGCCATCGCCCGCCCCGACCGCCGCGCGTCCTCCAGCCCGACCGCCACCGCCAGCGCTGCCCCCTCCTGCCCGGACCCGCCCACCGCCGCGCGGAACGCGTGCAGGTTCGCGTTCCACTCCAGCGCCGCCGACAGCATTGGCCGCGCCAGCGCCGGCGACGCCGTCTTCGCCCTCGTTGCAAAAGGATCAGGACTCCTTGTGCTGGTGCTCCTGGGCGCCATCATCGTCACGCTCTTCGTGGGTGGACTCCCCGCCTTCCGCGAGTTTGGTGCGCATTTCCTGGTCAACACCGACTGGGACCCCGTCCAAGACACCTACGGCGGCGCGGTCGCGATCTATGGCACGCTGATCACATCGGTCATCGCGCTCGTCCTCTCGGTGCCGATCTCGTTCGGCATCGCCATCTTCCTGACCGAACTCGCGCCCGCCTGGCTGCGCCGCCCGGTCGGCACCGCCGTCGAGCTCCTGGCTGCCGTCCCGTCCATCATCTACGGCATGTGGGGCTTTGCCGTGCTGGTGCCGTTCATGGCCACCTACGTCGAGCCTCCGCTGATCGACAATTTCGGCGACCTTCCGGTGATCGGTGACCTGTTCTCCGGCGCCCCGTTCGGCACCGGCATCTGCACCGCCTCGGTCGTGCTGGCGATCATGATCATCCCGTT
>CAXSER010000182.1:0-6196 GCA_964236315.1 uncultured Acetobacteraceae bacterium
GCGGAGCGCATGGCGCGCGGCGAGGCGGCGCGGCCGGCCGAGCCGGACCTGACGAAGCCGGGCACGGACAGCGGCGAGGCGTTCGGGCTGGCGCCGGCGCGGCTGAGCGTGACGTTCGGCTTCGGGGCGGGGCTGTTCGAGTACAACGGGCACGACCGGTTCGGGCTGGCGGCGCGGCGGCCGGAGGCGCTGGTCGACCTGCCGGTGTTCAACGGGGACCAGATGCAGGAGGCGCGCACCGGCGGCGACCTGTCGGTGCAGGCGTGCGCGGACGATCCGCAGGTGGCGTTCCACGCGGTGCGCCAGCTCGCGCGCATGGCGGACGGCGTGGCGGTGCTGCGCTGGGTGCAGACGGGGTTCTCCGCGAACTTCGCGGCCAACGACACGCCGCGCAACCTGATGGGGTTCAAGGACGGCACGCAGAACCCGCTGTCGCAGCGGCCGGCGGAGGCTTTCGGCGGCGAGGTCAAGCCGGCCACGAGGGATGCGGTGTGGGTCGGCGAGGACGGGCCGGCGTGGATGCGCGGCGGGAGCTACCTGGTGGTGCGGCGCATCCGGATCGCGCTGGAGCACTGGGACGGGACCGAGGTCGAGTTCCAGGAGCAGGTGATCGGGCGGCACAAGGTGTCGGGCGCGCCGCTCGGGGGGAGGAGCGAGTTCGACCCGCTCGACCTGGAGGCGGTGGACGCGGACGGCAACCTGGTGATCCCCGAGTCCGCGCACGTCCGGCTGGCGGCGGCGGCGAGCAACGGCGGGGCGGACATGCTGCGCCGGGGGTACTCGTACAACGACGGGATGAGCATGGTCGCCGAGCGCTGGCCGCCGTGGCGGCAGGGGCTGGAGTACGATTCGGGGCTGCTGTTCATCTGCTACCAGCGCGACCCGCGCGAGGGGTTCATCCCGGTGTTCGAGCAGATGTCGAAGCTGGACATGCTCAACCAGTACGTCACGCACACGGGCGGGGGGCTGTTCGCCGTGCCGGGGGGGGCGGCGGAGGGGGCGTTCATCGGGCAGGGGCTGTTCGAGGCGGCGTAGGGAAGCAGGGCCGGTGCCCTGGCTTCGGGGGTGCCGCTAGAGCAGGGCCGGTGCGGGCGGTGGCCGGCCCTGCATCCGGTCTGCCTGCGTCCGGGGCTGCGTCCGGGGCTGCGTCCGGGGCCGCGTCCGGGGCCGCGTCCGGACGGTCGTGCGTGGCGCGGGTCTGACCGCGGCGGAGGGGGCCGGGCGCCGCGGCGCCGGTGTCAGGTGCCGGTGGCGGCCGGGCGTCTCGCGCGGAACGGGCTGCGGCGTACGCGGCCAGCGACGCGGTGGAGCATGGTGTAGCGGGCGGCGATGTAGCGGGGCACGATCCGGCCGCCGAAGCCGGTGTAGAACAGGCGCGAGCCCGGGGTGCCCAGGCCGTCGAAGTCGAAGGTCAGGCCGCGCCGGCTGGCGTCGCGCATGGCGTCCCAGACCAGCAGGCTCATGGCGCCGTTGTCGACGCCGGTGGCGCGGGTCGCCATCAGGTGGTAGGCGACCCGGCGGTCCCACACGGTGAAGGTGGCGCCGCGCAGGGCCCCCTGCTCGTCGCGGGCGCCGAGGATGCGGCCCTGGCCATGCGAGAGGGCGGCGGCGCAGACCGCGGGAACGCGGTCGTAGTGGTTGACCAGGCCGCGTGCGCGCAGGTTGGCCTCGTAGAAGGCGGCGTACTCGTCGGGATCGACGGTGTCGAGCCGGAGGCGTTCCCCGGCGCGCCGGATCACGTTGCGCGTCTTGTCGCGCATGGCGCGCCACAGGTCCTGCTCCGGGGCAGGGGCGATCTCGTAGGTGAAGTTCACGAGGCTCGTGCAGCCGGCGTCCTCGAAGGCGAGGGTGTCGGTGAGATCGCGGTGCAGCTTGTGGTGGAAGCCGCCGGTGGACGGGACCTTGGCGAGCAGCTCCCTGGTGAGCTGGAAGCCGCGCAGGCTGCGGGTGGTCGGGCTGCCCGTGCCGAGGTCGAGGGCGGGGCCGAGGAAGTGCGTCAGCTGCGGCATCGTGCACATGCGGATGCCGGGGAAGTGGCGCCTGATGACGTAGGGGAAGCGGGCGACGAGCCGGCCGCCGGAGTGGACCTCGGCCTCGTGGTAGCGGCCGCCAGTGGTGACATCGAGCCACCAGGCGGTGTGGAACACCGTCGGCACCAGGGGCGTGGCGACAAGGCCGGGCTGGGCCGGCGGAAGGCCAGTCGTCCTCAATCGCGGGATTCTCGGCGGCATGACGTTCCGAAAAACGCGAAGTCGCCAGTTCTGCAAGACGTTTCCATGTTCGTTCGGAGAAGCACGCATTCGCGAGCCTCGTCAACACGGAAGCGTGAGCCGTCTATGTTTCCCGGCGCGGCGAACGACCTGGACGGTATTGGCTTATGCGAGCGGCGATGTTTCAGGGTTTCGTGGGCTGGACGAGGCCGGATGGTGCGCCGGTCCGGTGCTGCGGGTCACTTCCGGTGTCCGGGAAGAGGTCGAAGCCGGACATGCCCGACCGGCATGTCACGCACGCCGGGGGCGGGCTGTTCGCCGTGGCGGGTGGAGTGGGCAGGGACGGGTTCGCGGGGCGGGAGTCGTTCAGGGCCTGCCCGGCGTCGCCTGCGTCACGGGCCGCGGGTCGCGCCGGCCATGAAGGCGAACATCAGCGGCCACCACACGACGAACGGCAGGAGCATCGCCAGCCACAGGCGACGCCGGCCCGACCGGACCAGCAGGGTCGCGGCCATCGCCGTCCAGGCCAGCGCGAGGGCGGTGCCGGTCGCGGCCTGGAGGCGGATGGGCGCGGCCCAGGCGAGCAGGGGCCAGACGAAGGCGACCAGGGCGAGGGTGACGGTCGCGGACAGGAGGCGGCGGTCGTCGGGGGGCGGCACCGGCGGGGCTATTCCTCGTCGTCGAGGAAGAACTGGTCGGCCTCCTCGTCGTAGGCGTACAGCTCGGCGAAGCGGCCCCAGGCGATCACGGCGCGCAGGGTGTCGTCGGCGTAGTCCGGCGACATGTGGTCCTCCAGCTCGTCGCGGAAGCGCACGGCCGACGCCTTGTGGTTCCAGCGCTCGTCGAGGACCTGGCGGATGGTGGCGGCCAGGCGGACGCGGGCGCGCAGGGCCTGGCCGAACAGGGCCTTGCGGGCGTCGGTCTCGGCGTCGACGAACTCGCGGCCCTTGTCGGTGAGGCGGATGTCGCCCTCCTCGAACTCCGCGAAGCCGAGGAGCTGCAGGGTCTCGCCGAGGGGGAGCAGGTCGTCGAACTCGAGCTGCAGGCGTTCGGCGAGCAGGGGGAGGTCGGCGCGGCCCTTGTAGGGGTCGGCGGCCAGGGTCTCCAGCAGGCCGGCGAGCAGGTTGGTGGAGACGGGGTGCAGCGCGGTCTGCGCCTCGGCGGCGGCGGTCTCGGCGGGGGTGCGCGGGGCGGGGACGGAGGCCGCGCGGCGGGTCATCAGGGCGTAGATGTCGTCGACGAACTTGCGGAACGCGACGTCGTGGCGGTTGCGGGGGTGGGGGAAGGGCACGCGCAGCTCGTGGGCGACGCGGCCGGGGTTGGAGGAGAATACGAGGATGCGGTCGCACATGAGGACGGCCTCCTCGATGTTGTGGGTGACCATCAGGATGGACTTCACGGGGAGCTTGCCGTCGCTCCACAGGTCGATCAGGTCGGTGCGCAGGGTCTCGGCGGTCAGGACGTCGAGCGCGGAGAAGGGCTCGTCCATGAGCAGGAGGTCGGGATGCACGACGAGGGCGCGCGCGAGGCCGACGCGCTGGCGCATGCCGCCGGACATCTCCTTGGGGTAGGCGCCCTCGTAGCCGCCGAGGCCGATCAGATCGATCGCCGCTTCCCCGCGCTCCTCGCGCTCGGCGCGGCGGATGCCCTGGGCCTCCAGGCCGATCTCGACGTTCTCCTGGACGGTGAGCCAGGGGAAGAGGGCGAAGGACTGGAACACCATGGCGACGCCCGGCGCGGGGCCGCGCAGGGGCTTGCCGCGCCAGAGGACCTCGCCGGCGGTGGGCGCGATCAGGCCGGAGACGATGCGCAGCAGGGTCGACTTGCCGGAACCGGAGCGGCCGAGCAGGCCGACGATCTCGCCCTCGCGGAGCGTGAGGTCGACGTCGTCGAGGACGATCAGGTCGGCGGCAGAGTCCTTGGTGTAGGCCTGCCGGATGTGGCGGACCTCGATCAGGGGCTCGGCGAGGGGGGCTGCGTCCATGGGCGGGGTCCTCGGGGTGGGGGCCTTTGAGGAAAGGAAGGCCAGGGCTCTGCCCTGGACCCGCCAGGGCGAGCCGCCCTGGACCGGCTTCACTTAAGTAAGCGCCGGTCCAGGGGCGGCTCGCCCCTGGCGGGTTTGGGCAGAGCCCAACCTTGCCTGCTTCGTCAGAGCGTCAGGCGGCGGGTCGAGTAGGTGTAGAGCGGGCGCCAGGCGAAGCGGTTGCACACGACCACGAAGGCCGACATGACCACGACGCCGAGGACGACGCGGGGCGTGTTCCCGTCCGCGGTGGCGTCGGCGATGTAGGCGCCCAGGCCGCTGGCGTGCAGCCTGGTGTCGCCCCAGGAGGCGACCTCGGAGACGATGGCCGCGTTCCAGGCGCCGCCCGAGGCGGTGATCAGGCCGGTCACGAAGTACGGGAAGATGCCGGGCAGGATGACGCGGCGCCACCAGAGCAGGCCGCCGACGCGGAAGTTGGCCGAGACCTCCTGCAGGTCGCCGGGGAAGGCGGCGGCGCCGGCGATCACGTTGAACAGGATGTACCACTGGGTGCCCAGGATCATCAGGGGCGTCAGCCAGATCTGCGGGTTGAGCGAGAAGTGGACGATGGCGACGACGAAGATCGGGAAGAACAGGTTGGCGGGGAAGGCGGCGAGGAACTGCACGACGGGCTGGGCGCGCCGCGCCCAGACGGGGCGCAGGCCGAGCCAGACGCCGATCGGCAGCCACAGCGCGGAGGCGAGCACGATCAGCACCAGCACGCGGGCCAGGGTGAAGCAGCCGAGCACGAAGGCGGTGCCGACGTCGGCGAGGGTCAGGGTGTCGGCGCAGAACAGGACGATCTGCCACAGGGCGAGGGCGACCACGCAGAGCAGGGCGACGACCCAGACGGCGTCGAGCGCGCGCGAGCGGGCACGGCTGGGCGGGCGGGCGGCGCGGGGGCGGATGCCGAGCGAGAGGCGCAGGCCGGAGAGGACGTTGAACAGGTCGCCGAAGCGGTCGACGCACCAGCGTAGGAACTGGGTGCGGCGCAGCAGGGCCAGCACCCAGGGGTCCTTCGCGGTGGCGCCCTGGGTGGTTTCCACGCGGAACTTGGCGGACCAGGCGACGAGGGGGCGGAACAGCAGCTGGTCGTAGGCCAGGATCACCACGAGCATCGCCAGGATCGCGTAGCCGACGGCGCGGATGTTCCGCTCGTCCAGCGCGGTCGCGACGTAGGAGCCGATGCCGGGGAGCTTGAAGGTGGTGTTGCCGACCGAGATGGCCTCGGAGGCGACGACCATGAACCAGCCGCCGGAGAGCGAGAGCATGGTGTTCCACACCAGGCCGGGCATGGCGAAGGGGACCTCGAGGCGCCAGAAGCGCTGCCAGGCGGAGAGGCGGAAGCCGCGGCAGGCCTCGTCGAGGTCGGCGGGCAGGGTGGTCAGCGACTGGTAGAGGGAGAAGGCCATGTTCCAGGCCTGGCTGGTGAAGATCGCGAAGATCACCGCGACCTCGGCGCCGAGCACGCGGCCGGGGAACAGGCTCATGAAGAACACGACGGTGAAGCTCAGGAAGCCCAGGATCGGCACGGACTGCAGGATGTCGAGCAGCGGGACCAGGATCAGGCCGGCGCGGCGGCTCTTTGCCGCCCAGGTCGCGTAGGTGAAGGTGAACAGCAGCGAGCACATCAGGGCGGCGAACATGCGCAGCGTGGTGCGCAGCGCGTAGGCGGGGAGGTAGGACGGGTCGAGGTGGATCACCGTCGCCTCGGGGGCGTCGAGCGGGCCGAAGGTGTGGCGGGCCGAGGTCGCGAACGCGATGATCGCGGCGGCGATGACGATCATGGCCGCGATGTCGAGCAGGTTGGGGAGCCTGCGGACGGAGGCGAAGGCAGGGAAGGTCGTGTCGGACATGGGCGCCGCCTGCGTGGGTCGGGGGGACTTAGCCCGGGAGACGGCGGCGTGTCACGGCGGGGGGGTGTGGCAGTTCGGTGAAGGCGGCAAGGTCGAGGCTCTGCCCC
>CAXSER010000183.1:0-6147 GCA_964236315.1 uncultured Acetobacteraceae bacterium
GCGCGCCCGCACCGTCGAGGAGCTGGACGTGTGACAAGAGGGAGCAAGCAAGGCCAGAGGCTCTGCCTCTGGACTCCGCTCAAGGCTCGCCTTGAGAATCCACTACCTAAGTCAAGGGATCAAAGGGTCCTCGGACCCTTTGCGGGTCTGGGCAGAGCCCAGCCTTGCCTGCCATGACCCTCGACGCCCTCGCCGACCGCGCCTTCGCCCCCGTCACCGCCGCAGTGGCCGCCGCCCGCATCCCCGGCGCCTCCCTCGGCCTCGTCCGCACCGACGGCGCCCGCGCCACCCGCCACGCCGGCCAAACGAGCCTCGACGCCCCCGTGCCGGTCCGCCCCGACACCCTGTTCGACCTCGCCAGCCTGACCAAGGTCCTGCTCACCACCCCCGCCATCCTGCGCCTGGTCGAGCGCGGCCTCGTCGACCTCGACGACCCCCTCTCAGCGCACCTCCCCGACCTGCGCCAGTACCAGCCCGGCCACTTCGTCCGCGCCACCACCCTGCGCGACTGCCTCGCCCACCGCAGCGCGCTCCCCGCCGTCGAGCCGATATACACCTGGGGCAACGACCTCCGGACCCTGCGCGCCCTGGTCCTGCAGCGCGACTGGCCTGCCGGCCCCCCCGTCTACTCCGACATCAACTTCATCCTCCTCGGCCTGATCGCCGACCGCCTCGGCCCCGCCACGCTCCCCCCCGGCTTCGCCACCTCCCCCGGCCCGGAGCGCGCCGCCGCCACCGAGCACTGCCACTGGCGCGGCCGCACCCTGCGCGGCGAGGTGCACGACGAGAACGCCGCCGCCCTGGGCGGCCTCGCCGGCCACGCCGGCCTGTTCGGCACCGCCGACGCCGTGCTCGACGAGGCGCTTGCCATCCTGCAGGGCACCTGGCTCAGCCCCGCCTCGCTCGACCTGATGGCCCGCCCGCAGCGCGCCCTGCCCACCCCGCGCGGCCTCGGCTGGGAGTTGCCGCACGAGGGCTGGTCCGGCGGCGCGCTGTGCTCGCCCGGCACCATCGGCCACCTCGGCTTCACCGGCACCGGCCTGTGGATCGACCGCCCGCGAGGCCTGGCCTGGACGCTGCTCACCAACCGCGTCCACCCCTCGCGCCACCGCGACACCGGCATCGCCGCCCTGCGCCGCAGCGTCTCGAACATCGTCTCCGCGGGAACGTAGGGAAGGCCAGGGCCCTGCCCTGGACCCGCCAGGGGCGAGCCGCCCCTGGACCGGCGCAATGAAGCTTTATGTGTGCGGGTCTGGGGGCGCCTGCCCCCAGCGGGTCCAGGGCAGAGCCCTGGCCTTCCTTTCTCAGTACCCCAGCGCCATCCCGTCCTTCCTCGGCTCAGACCCCCCGACCAGCACCCCCCGCGCCCGGTCGATCCACACCGCCTGCGCCCCCCCGTGCGGCACCGCGAGCACCTCGGGCGCGTGCCCCATCTCCGCGAGCTTCGCCACCACCGACTCCGGCACCCCGCGCTCGACCTCGACCTTGCCCGCGAACGGGAACACCCGCGGCAGGTCGATCGCCTGCTGCACGTCGAGCCCGTGCTCCATCATGTTGCTGAGCAGCAGCGTCTGCCCCATCGGCTGGAAGTGCCCGCCCATCACCCCGAACGGCATCACCGCCTCGTCCGCCCCCCCTGCTTCACGACGCGTCAGCATCGCCGGCAGGATGGTGTGCATCGGCCGCTTGCCCGGCGCGATGCAGTTCGGGTGCCCCTCCTCCAGCCGGAACCCGAAGCCCCGGTTGTGCAGCATCACCCCCGACCCCTCCGCGAGGATGCCGCTCCCGAAGCTCATGAACAGCGAGTTGATGAAGCTGCACGCGTTCCCGTCGCGATCCACGACGCTCAGCGTCACCGTGTCGCGGTGCGCCGGCAGCAGCGACTCCCCCGTCAGCGGCATCACCGGCATCGCCCGCCGGTCGTCGATCAGCGCCGCCAGCGACGCCAGGTACGCCCGGTCCAGCAGCCGCGCAACCGGCACCTCCACCTGCGACGGGTCCGCCACGAACGCGTCGCGGTCCCGGTACGCCAGCCGCGCCGCCTCGATGTGCCGGTGCAGCCGCACCGCCCCCAGCGGCCCGTCCGGCGCCGGCCCGAGCGCCTCCCCCGCTGCCTCCAGAATCCCCAGGATCATCAGCGCCACCAGCCCCGACCCGTTCGGCGGGCACTCCCACACCGTGTGCCCCCGCCAGTCCGCGCTGATCGGCGCCACGAACATCGCCGCCCCCAGCCCCGCCGCGAGATCCGCCTCCGTGTGCAGCCCCCCCCGCGCCCGCAGCGTCGCCACGACGTCGGCCGCCACCTCCCCCTCGTAGAACCCCGCCGCCCCCCGCTCCGCGATGCGCCGCAGCGTCCGCCCCAGCGCCGGCTGGCGGAACACGTCGCCCGGCACCGGCCCCGCCCCGCCCGGCAGGAACGCGTGCGTGCCCTGCGCCCGCAGCTTGCCCACCTCCTCCGCCCAGTCCGCGCACACCCGCGGCGTCACCGCGAACCCCTCCTCCGCGAACCCGATCGCCGGCCGCAGCAGCTCCCCAAGCCCCCGAGTCCCGTGCGCGTCCAGCAGCGCCTGCCACGCCCCCACCGCGCCCGGCACCGTCACGGTGTGCGGCGACTGCAGGTCCGGCGTGACGTAGCCCGCCGCCCGCAGCCCCTCCAGGCTCGCCCCCGCCGGCGCCCGCCCCGAGCCGTTGAGCGCCACCACCGCGCCCCCCGCCGGCTTGTACAGGCAGAAGCAGTCCCCCCCGATCCCGGTCGACTGCGGCTCCACCACCGCCAGCACCGCCGCCGCCGCCACCGCCGCGTCCACCGCGTTGCCGCCCGCGCGCAGCACGTCCACCGCCGCCAGGCTTGCCGCCGGCATCGACGTCGCCACCATGCCATGCGTCGCATACACCGGGCTGCGGCCGGGATGGTGGAAGTCGCGCATCCGCTGCGCCGGCCGCGTGTCGCCCATGTCTGCACTCCCCGTTGTCGGCCCAGGCGCCCTGCCAACAGGAAGCAAGGTTGAGGCTCTGCCCCAGACTCCGCCAAAGGCTCGCCTTTGGAAACCTCGACGTCAGGAAGGCCCATGGCCGCCGGCCTTGGCAAGCCGCGCGGGATTTGCTTGTTCGCCCGCAGGAAGCCCCGCCCCCGAAGGACCGTGCCATGGCCCAGACCTACGCCACCGTGACCTGGGACCAGCTGCACCGCGACGCGCGCAGCCTGGCCGCCACCCTGATGGCCATGCCGCCGTTCCTCGGCATCGTCGCCATCGCCCGCGGCGGCCTGATCCCCGCCGCCATCGTCGCCCGCGAGCTGGACTGCCGCCTCGTCGAGAGCGTCGCCGTGCTCAGCTACGACGACGAGTCGCTCGGCACCCCCACCCTGCTCAAGCCCCCCTCGGCCGCCGGCACCGGCACCGGCTTCCTGATCGTCGACGACCTGGTCGACACCGGCAGCACCGCGAAGCTGGTGCGCAAGATCCTGCCCGACGCGCACTTCGCCTGCCTCTACGCCAAGCCCGCCGGCCGCGCCCTCGCCGACACCTGGGTCGCCGAGGTCCCGCAGGACACCTGGATCCTGTTCCCCTGGGACACCGCCCCCCTGTTCGTCCCGCCGCTGGCGCGCAAGCCGTAGCAAGCCAAGGCCTGGGCCCTGCCCTGGACCCGCCAGGGGGAGCCCCCCTGGACCGGCTTCCCTCAAGGAATGCGTTCCAAGGGCGCAGCCCTTGGCGGGGTCCAGGGGCGGCGCCCCTGGCCTTCCTACCCCTGAAGCTGCCTCACCCGCAGCCGGTGGAACGAGATCGCCAGGTGCCGCTCGTCCGGGCTCACCCCCAGGTCGTGCGGCGACGTCGTGATCGGATGGCGGAAGTGGAACTCCAGCCGCCCCTCGCGCACGCACTCCCGCGGCAGCTCGACGTTGTACGTTCCCGCCCCCGCCACCACGATCGGCGCCAGGTCGACCCCGCCCACGCTCACCTGCAGCGGCCGCGACACCAGGTGCGGCGGCGCCAGCGACGTCGACAGCACCAGCTCCAGCAGCAGCGGCCCCGCCCCCTCCGGCATCGGCAGCACCAGCCGGCTTTCCGCCCCCAGCGTCCAGGTCGCCTCGACCTCCGGGTCCGCCCAGCCGTCCTCTCGCCGCGTCACCGTGTTCGGCCCGACGCGGAAGTCGAAGTCCACCGCGGCATGCGTCAGCAGCCGCGGCAGCACCAGCCCGCACACATTCACCAGCCCGCGCGGCGCCAGCTCGCCCTCCGGCAGCATGATCCGCTCCAGCCCGGTCAGGATGTCGCGCCTGCGCAGGAAGAACGGCGCATCGCGGTCCACCCCGTCGCCGTCCCACAGCGGCGTGCCCAGCACGTCCGAGTACAGCCCGCTGCGCGCCTGCAGCAGCGCGTGGAAGAACACGTCGCGCCAGTTCGCGGGTGCCACGCTCATCGCCCGCACCCCGTCGGGCGAGTAGATCAGCCCGGTCAGCCCCGACCCGAGCACGCCGAACACCGCCTCCGCCTCGCGGAACGCCGCCACCTGCTCGACGAACGAGACATGCCCCATCTCGACCAGGCCGAACCCCGCCTGCTCCAGCAGCTCGATCGTCTCGTCGGCGTTGAACACGTTGCGCGTGCGCACGTCGCGCCGCAGCAGCCCCAGCCGCTTGCCCGCCTTCGACGCCGGCACCCCCTGCACCCGCGAGCGCATCGCATCCAGCGCCGCCGGGTGCATCGCCACGTGCGACCACACCGGCGTCATCGCGAACAGCTGCGAGAACCTGTGGTTGAACCTGTGGTCGAGCGGCAGGATGCGGTCCTCGCCGATCCCGTACGCCGCCAGCGACTCCAGCACCGCCGTCGAGAAGCTCCTCTCCTCGGTGCGCCGCACGATGTCGATCGGGATCGCGTAGCGGAACCGCCCGGGATGCGCCGCCTCTGCCATCACAACCTTGGGCAGCAGCTCGCCGAGCCAGTGCCCCCACACCGACACCGCCCCCCAGCGCGCGATCAGCAGCACCGGGTCGTCGATCTGCACCAGCCCCAGCGGTGCGGCCAGCAGCTTGCCCAGGATCTCCGGGCTGTCGTGCATCCCCGGCCAGATCTGGTCCTCGATCAGCACGTTGTCGGTCAGCACGAGATACGAGTGGTTGCCGATCACCGTGGTGCCCGGCGACAGCGCCACCAGCCCGATCGGATCGAGCTGCGCCTGCCGCGCGTGGTACAGCCCCTGCAGCCTGACGCGGGTGACGCCGCCGTCGTCGACCTCGCCGGCATTGGTGTGGACGCACACGGTCGGCAGGTTGACCAGCCGCGACGGCGCAAGTTCCTCCACCTTCGGGGCGAAACGCAGCAGGCTGAGCCGGTCAGGCAGGGACGACATCGACGGCTTCCAGGAAAACGCGTTGCTCGGTCGGCGCAGCTTCGGGACGGGTCGGGCCGCAGGCCGGGCGCGCGACACCGGGGCGGCGCGCGACCATCACGCGGCAAGCCCTCGTCTCGCGGCCGTCACCGACGCCACCGGGTCGCAGCCCCCCATCCTATTCCGCAACCCCTCCGCTGTGCCACAGCCCACATTGCCCCCGCCACGCGCAGCCGTCCTGCCGCCACACTGGCCCCTCGCACGTTGACATCGGATGAACGAGCCCCCCGCGACGCCCCCCGCCCCCGCCTGGCACCCCGGCGACACCCTGCGCTGCACCACGGATGCCCCGCCCGGCCTGGACCAGCCCTGCCGCCTGCTGACACTCGACGACGGCATCGCCACCGTGGAGGCCAACGGCCACACGTGGCACCTCCCCGCCGCCCACCTCCGCCTGTCGATCCCCGCCCGCCCGGCGCCCGGTCGCTACCGGCACCACCGCGGCGGCCTCTACACCCTGCTCTGCGTCGCCCGGCACAGCGAGACCGAGGAATGGCTCGTCGCCTACAGCTCGGAGCAGACCGGCGACCACTGGGTCCGCCCGCTGTCGATGTGGAGCGAGCTGGTCGACGGCCGGCCGCGCTTCGAGCAGGAGAGCATGGGCTCTCCCTCCGCTGGCCATTCCAATGCCCCAGGCGGGCCATCGGAACCTTCGGCCAGCTACGCCCAAACCCGCAAAGGGTCCGAGGACCCTTTGGCTTAAGAGAAGGCGATCCAAGGGCCCAGCCCTTGGCGGAGCTCGAGGCAGAGCCTCGA
>CAXSER010000184.1:0-6136 GCA_964236315.1 uncultured Acetobacteraceae bacterium
CTGACCCTGCCCGCCTGGTTCATGCTCGCCTTCAACGCCGCAGTCGCCGTCAACCAGGCCCGCTACAACCTGATGCTGATCCCCGGCTTCGCGCTGTCCGGCGCCCTCGTCCTCGACCCCCTGCTGCGCCGCGCCGCGACGGGCCTGGCCTCGTTCCTGCCCGCCCCGCTCGCGGCCCTGGCCTCTCGCCCGCCCCTGCGCTGGCTGCGGGCCTCCGCCGGCGCGCTCAGTTCAGCCGCGCCCGAAGCTCCTCGACCTCCAGCCTTACCCTGGCGGCATCCGCCCCTTGCGGCACGAGCGTCAGGAAGCGCTCGAAGCAGTGCAGCGCAGCGGCGACGCGGTCCTCCCGCTGGTTGAGCCGCCCGGCCTCGCGCCACAGCCGCGCCTCGTCCGGCGCGATCCGCATCATGTCGGCCAGGCAGTCCAGCGCCCCCGCCGCATCCCCCGCCTCGTGCCTGCGCTGCTTCACGTTGTTCTGCAGCCGCAGCAGGATCGCGCGCTGCGACATCGGCCGCAGCAGCCCCGGCCGCAGCTCCGCCCGCCCGCCCTCCACCTGCTTGAGCAGCGCGCGCAGCTCGCGCACGTCGAGCGCGATGCCGCCCGCGAACACGTCGAGCACCATCTGCTGCCCCGACGCCCGCGCCGGCCCGCGCCCCTGCGCCGCGCCCCGCCCGCCGCTCAGCGCCACCAGGAAATGCCCCGGGAAGTCCACCCCGTGCGCCCGCCACCCCGCCGCCTTCGCGCAGTGCAGCCACACGATGCCCAGCGCGACCGGCAGCCCCCGCCTGCGCTCCAGCACCCGGATCAGGTCCGCGTTCGCCGGGTCGTCGTACGTCGCCCGGTCCCCCGCGAAGTGCCAGCGGTCGGACAGCATCTCCGCCAGCGCCTCCGCCTGCCCCGGCAGGTCGCCCTCCTCCACCTCCGCCCCCAGCGCCGCCGCGTCGCGCGCCAGCTGGCTCAGCACCGCGCGCGCCGCCTGCCAGTCCGCGTCAGACGAACCCGCGCGCGCAAGCTGCAGCGCCGCGTCGGCCAGCTCGATCTCGTCGTCCGGAAGCTGCCCGATCGCGTCGAGCGCGTCCTGCGCGGTCGTGCTCATGCGAGCCCCGCGAAAGCGGAAGGAAGGCCAGAGGCTCTGCCTCTGGACTCCGCCAAAGGCCAGGCCTTTGGAAACCACTTACAAGGAAGGAAGCGTTGCCGCTTCATGGGCGCGGGTCCGGAGGCGCCTGCCCCCGGCGGGTCCAGGGCAGCGCCCTGGCCTTGCTTCACCGCCGCCTCACTCCGCAGCGGCCGGCACATACAACGCGCTCCCCTTCTCCGCGAACTCCGCGCTCTTGGCCTCCATCCCCGCCATCCGCTCCGCCTCCACCCGCAGGTCCTGGGTGATGCGCATGGAACAGAACTTCGGCCCGCACATCGAGCAGAAATGCGCGACCTTGTGCGCCTCCTTCGGCATCGTCTCGTCGTGGTACGCCCGCGCCGTGTCCGGATCGAGCGCCAGGTTGAACTGGTCCTCCCACCGGAACTCGAACCGCGCCCGCGACACGGCGTCGTCACGCATCTGCGCCGCCGGATGCCCCTTGGCGAGATCGGCCGCATGCGCCGCGATCTTGTAGGTGATGACCCCCACCTTCACGTCGTCGCGGTTCGGCAGCCCGAGGTGCTCCTTGGGCGTGACGTAGCAGAGCATCGCCGTGCCGAACCACCCGATCATCGCCGCCCCGATCGCCGAGGTGATGTGGTCGTAGCCGGGCGCGATGTCCGTCGTCAGCGGCCCGAGCGTGTAGAACGGCGCCTCGCCGCACTCGCGCAGCTGCTTGTCCATGTTGATCTTGATCTTGTGCATGGCGACGTGGCCCGGCCCCTCGATCATCACCTGGCACCCCTTCGCCCAGGCGATCTTCGTCAGCTCGCCCAGCGTCTCCAGCTCCGCGAACTGCGCCGCGTCGTTGGCGTCCGCCAGCGACCCCGGCCGCAGCCCGTCGCCCAGGCTGAACGAGACGTCGTACTTTCGCATGATGTCGCAGATCTCGTCGAACCGCTCGTAGAGGAAGCTCTCGCGGTGGTGCGACAGGCACCAGCGCGCCATGATCGACCCGCCGCGCGACACGATCCCCGTGACCCGCTTGGCCGTCAGCGGCACGTGCTGCAGCCGCACGCCGGCGTGGATCGTGAAGTAGTCGACTCCCTGCTCCGCCTGCTCGACCAGCGTGTCGCGGAAGATCTCCCAGGTCAGCTTCTCCGGGTCGCCGTCCACCTTCTCCAGCGCCTGGTAGATCGGCACCGTGCCGATCGGCACCGACGAGTTGCGGATGATCCAGCCGCGGATGTTGTGGATGTTGCGCCCGGTGGACAGGTCCATGACCGTGTCCGCGCCCCAGCGCGTCGCCCACACCAGCTTCTCGACCTCGTCCGCCGCCGAGGACGTCACCGCCGAGTTGCCGATGTTGGCGTTGATCTTGACCAGGAAGTTGCGCCCGATGATCGTGGGCTCCAGCTCCGGGTGGTTGATGTTGGCCGGGATCACCGCCCGCCCGCGCGCGACCTCGGAGCGCACGAACTCCGGCGTGATGAAGGCCGGGATCTCCGCCCCGAAGTCCTCCCCGTCCGCGCGCCGTCCCTCCGCGCCCTCCGCCATCGCCTGCCGCCCGAGGTTCTCGCGGTGCGCGATGTAGACCATCTCCTCGGTGACGATCCCGGCGCGCGCGAACTCGTACTGCGTGACCGGCTGCCCCTCGCGCCCGACCAGCAGGCGCGGCGCCGCCGGGCACGGCGCCACCAGCCGGTCCCCCGTCGCCCCGCCGTTGTCCTCCGGCCTGACCTCTCGCGGCTCGGCCGTGTCGAACCCGCGCGCCGCGATCCACGCCGCGCGCACCGGCGGCAGCCCCGCTTCCAGGTCGATCGCGACACCCGCGTCGGTGTACGGCCCGGACGTGTCGTACACCCGCAGCGCCGGCTCCTTCGCCGACGGGTCGAGCGCGATCTCGCGCAGCGGCACCAGGATGTCGGGCCGCCCGTCGGGGCTCGAGTACACCTTGCGCGACCCGGTGATCGCCCCCGTCGTGACGGTGCCTGGGATCGGGCCCGGGGTCGGCAGCTTCTGCTGGTAGGTCACGGCGGTCTCCTGTGTGGAGGAGAGCCGGGCGGGATTGCTGGCGTCCGCAGCCCCCCGTCCCTCCGCCGGTATGATCCGGATCAGGTTGCACGCCGCACCCTGGCGGCGCCAGGGTCTCCGCGCCGCCGGAACCCCGGCCGTCGGACTCTCAGCCCCCTGCGGGACTCCCCTCGGTCCCGCCACCATCGCGACGCCCCGGGCCTCCGTCAACGACGCAGCCATCCCATCTGCGTCAGCCACCGCCGCACCACGCCCTGCGACGCCGCCTCGTCCCGACCGGCGAGCCGCCTGAAGTAGCCCACGACATGCCGCCGGTGGATCGGCCGCAACGCCTCGTCGCACCGGGGATCGTCGGGAGGCATCGCCCTGCGCTGCAGGGCCGCGCGGATCACGCCCTCGATGTCGGGCACGAACCTGAACCGCCTCTCCGCGAGCGCCTGCCCGACCCCGCGCGCCGCCTCGACGTCGACCGCCTCGATACTCGCACCACAGGTCGTGGAGGAAGCACAGGACGGCGATCCCCGACCCGGCCCGCAGGAGATCTGGGGTCGACCAGCGGCGCATACCCCTGGCACTCCATCCCGGCATCGACGAACGCCAGGCGGTCGAACCTGACCGGGAAATCCGCGGCAGGCCCGAACCGGCCGTCCTCCGCCGGGCCGACATACATCAGGAGGATGTCCCTGACGGCGTCCTCCGCCGCCTTGTGGCTCTCGGGCGTGATGACGTGCATCCCCGGCCGCCCTCCCCCGCTCCCGTCCGGGCGAAGCACCCGTCCCCGCCGGGACCGGGACCGTGCCTCCCGCCGCGGATCAGGGCGCGGGGGTGATGTCCATGGCGGTCCTCGTCGGCTCCGGCGCCGGCGCGTCCGCCTCGGGCTCGGGCGCCGGCACCGGACGCGCCGCCCCTCTCTCCGCGCCCCCGGGCTTCGGCGTGATGTCCATCGCCGTGTCCGTGGCCGCCGGCCGGCCTGTCCCGTCCTGCGTCATCGCATCCCCCTGCGTCCCTGCCAGGCCGCCACGATGGCCGCACCACGCCGCCCCTGGCAATGCGCCGTCCGCCCGCCCCTACCGCCCCGGCACCGCGATCATCCGCCCCAGCCCCTCGCCCCCGAACAGGTGCACGTGCAGGTGCGCCACCTCCTGCCCCGCGTTCCCCCCCACGTTGGCCAGTGCCCGGTATCCCCCCTCCTCCAGTCCCAGCGTGCGCGCCACGTGCCCCACCGCGCGGAAGAACCCCACCACCTCCTCGTCGCTCGCCCCTGCCGTGAAGTCCGCCAGCGACGCGAACCGCGCCCGCGGGATCACCAGCACGTGCACCGCCGCCTGAGGCGCTATGTCGTGGAACGCCACCGCCCAGGCGTCCTCGTACACCCGCTTCGCCGGGATCTCGCCGCGCAGGATGCGCGCGAAGATGTTCGTGTCGTCGTATGGCCCGGTCCCGGTCGGCGTGCTCATCGCGTCTCTCCCTCGTTCGCGGGGAGACTGCGGAGTAGCAGCAGGAACAGCAAGCAAGGTCGGGCCCTCCCTCCGCTGGCCATTCCAATGGCCCAGGCGGGCCATCGGAACCTTTGGCCAGCCACGCCCGCACCCGCAAAGGGTCCGAGGACCCTTTGATCCCATCCGCCTGGGAGAAGGCGATCCAAGGGCCCAGCCCCTGGCGGAGCTCGAGGCAGAGCCTCGACCTTGCCTGCCTGCCTCCGGACCCGCCGGGCCTCAGTCCGCCGCCTGCATCAGCCGCGCCGGCGCCTCCGCCATGTAGCTGCGCGTGAGCGGCACCGCGTCCACCTGCCGCGTGAGCTGCATCTGCCACACGAACACGCCCAGCCTGCGGAACGCCGCCTCCGACCCGCTCATGTACGCCTCGAACATCCGGCAGAACCGCTCGTCGTACAGCGCCGCGATCTCCCCCCGGTTGCGCGCGAACCGCTGCCGCCAGTGCCGCAGCGTCTCGGCGTAGTGCAGCCGCAGCACCTCGCAGTCCGCCGTCATCAGCCCCGCCCCCTCCGACGCCGCGAACACCTCGCTCAGCGCCGGGCAGTAGCCCCCGGGAAAGATGTACTTCGCCAGCCACGGGTTCGTGGACCCCGGCCCCGAGCTGCGCCCGATCGCATGCACCAGCGCCACCCCGTCGTCCGCCAGGCAGCGGCGCACGACGTCGAAGAACTCCCCGAAATGCCCCACGCCGACGTGCTCGAACATCCCCACCGACACGATCCGGTCGAACCTGCGGTCCAGCCCCCGGTAGTCCACCAGCTCGAAGCTGACCTGTCCCGAGAGCCCCGCCGCCGCCGCCCGCTCGCGCGCAACCCCGAGCTGCTCCTCGCTCAGCGTGATGCCGGTGACCCGCACGCCGTGTTCCTGCGCCAGGGTGATCGCCATCCCCCCCCAGCCGCAGCCAATGTCGAGCACCTCCATCCCCGGCCGCAGCAGCAGCTTCCTCGCGATGTGCCGCTTCTTGGCGAGCTGCGCCTGCTCCAGCGTCTCGTCGCCGCGCTCGAAATACGCGCACGAGTACTGCCGGTCCTCGTCGAGGAACAGCGAGTACAGCGCCCCGTTCAGGTCGTAGTGGTGCGCGACGTTGCGCTGCGCCCGCTCGACGGGATTGAACTGCCGCAGCCGCCGCAGCCTCGTGCGCAGCCGCTCGCGCCAGCGGATGATCGGGTGGAAGGCCAGCCTGGTCTGCATGTTGAGGAAGATCAGGTCGACGAAGTCGAACAGCTCGCAGCCCACGGGCACCAGCGTGCCGTCCATGTAGCACTCGCCGAGCATCATCCCCGGGCTCGTCACCAGCCCCCGCACCGCCCGCCCGTCGAGCAGCGCGATCGAGGCCACCGGGCCGGGCTTCGTGCCGCCGTAGCTCTCCTCGTGGCCGTCGGGGTAGCGCACGGTCAGGCGGCCCCGGTCGATCAGGCCGCGCAGGATCAGGTGGAGCAGTCGCGACACGGGCGGCCTCGGCGTGGTTTGTCGGCGGCGCAGAGGCACCACGAAAAAGGGCCGAAGGAAAGATCCCCCGGCCCTCGAA
>CAXSER010000185.1:0-6119 GCA_964236315.1 uncultured Acetobacteraceae bacterium
GTATGAGGGACGCGTGGGACGCGGGGCGCGCGGGGGCGGATGCGGTGGGGGCGGGGGGCGAGTCGCCGGGGCGCACGGCGGGCGGGCAGGGGGCGGGGCCGACGCCGGCGCAGCTTCGCGCGACGCTGGGGATCGGGGCGGGGGTGTACCTGGCGATCGCGGCGGGGATCGCGGCGCTGGGGGGGCTGGCGGAGGGGATGGGCACGGGGATGCTGGTGCTGTTCGTGGTGTACGCGGCGTTCGCGGCGCTGCTGCACGAGCTGATCATCGGGCTGGCGGGGATGCACTCGGGGTGGTTCCCGGCGTTCGCGGTCGCCGTCGTGTCGCTCGCGGTGGGGATGCTGATCGGGTTCCCGGCGCCGGCGCTGGCGCTGCTGGTGGGGTTCACGGCGTCGACCGGGCCGGCGTTCGCGGACATGGGGTGCGACCTGAAGGCCGGGTTCCTGCTGCGCGGGGACGGGGCGGACGCGGCGTACGAACGCGACGGGCGGTGGCAGCAGTATCTCGCGGCGATGTTCGCGCTGGTGGTCGCCGCGCTCACGGTGCTGGTGCTGTACCCGGGGTATTTCGCGCGCGGCGAGGTAGCGCCGGTCGACAAGGTGTTCGTGGCCGCGATCAAGGCGGGGAGCAGCCCGGAGGTGGCGCACGCGCTGATGCTGTGGGCGATCCCGGGGGGCGTGCTGCAGGCGATCGGGGGGTCGCGCCGGCAGATCGGGATCATGTTCGCGACGGGGCTGCTGCTGGTCTCGCCGCTGGCGGGGTGGGCGGTGGCGGCGGGGATCGCGTGCCGGCTCGTGTGGGAGCGCTGGCGCGGCGAGGCGGGGCGCGGGGACATGGAGGTGTTCGCGGCGGGGAGCATCGCGGGGGACGCGCTGACGAGCTTCGCGGGGTCGGTGATCAAGGCCTGAGGGAGGGCGGGGCTCTCCCTCCGCTGGCCATGCCGGTGGTCCAGGCGGGCCATCGTCACCTCTGGCCAGCCACGCCCGGACCCGCCAGGGGCCAGGGGCCTTCGGGAACCCGTCCCTCAAGGCCCCTGTTCCGCCGGGCGGGGCGTGGCCTTCGTCGAGGTTTCCAAAGGCGAGCCTTTGGCGGAGTTTGAGGCAGAGCCTCAACCTTCCCTGCTTCCACCTGGGGCACCTGCGGAGGTTTCGCGTGCACGGTCCGGTTGTCAAAGCGTGGCATAAGTGTTGCAGTCCGTTTCGACGGCACAATGCCGCCCGGCGACTTGGCCGGTTGTTCCCTGGAAGCAAGGACACGCCTTTGTTATTGCGAACGAAGCATATTCTACCTGTGGTTGCACTTCTCGCGTCGTCGGCGCTTTCGCCGGTGTGGGCGGCGAAGCCTGACGCCGCGAAGCCTGCCAGGGTCGCGGGCAACGTGGCGCAGTGGGTGGGCCACGCGAGCGTGGTCGGCGAGGCGCCGGCGTCGCAGCAGGTGTCGATCGTGGTGCACATGGCGCTGCAGCACGGCGACGACCTGAAGACGGTGGCGGGGGCGGTGTCGCGGCCGGACAGCGCGTCGTACGGGCACTACCTGACGCCGGCGAGCTTCCGCTCGACGTTCGCGCCGGCGCAGGCGGACGTGGACGCGGTGCAGGCGATGCTGGCGGCGGCGGGGATGGGCGACATCACGGTGGGGGCCGCGGGCGCCACGGTGTCGGCGACGGCGACGGTCGCGCAGCTGCGCTCGGCGTCCAAGGTCAGCCAGCAGATGTATCGCGCGGGCGCGGGCACGATGCGCGCCAACGCCGAGGAGCCGACGATCCCGGCGGCGCTGGCGGGCAAGGTGGTGTTCATCGAGGGGCTCGACGACACGACGCTGCTCAAGCGGCCGCAGCACGTCTCGGCCACGCAGGGCGAGCTGGTGGCGCCCGCGGGCGCCGCGTCCGCGGCCGGGGCCTCCGGGCTCGCGCCGAGCGCTGCGAGCGGGCGGATCGGTGCGGTGAGCCCGGCGGTGACGCCGCCGCCGGTGGCGGCCAGCCTGCCGTCGCCGTTCTGCGACACGTATTTCGGCGACCTCAAGGCGACGCTGAGCACGAAGCCGGCGCCGTACGCCAAGACGCTGCCGTGGCTGGTGTGCGGCTACACGCCGCAGCAGGTGCAGGCGGCGTACGGCTTCGACAAGGTCCAGTACGACGGCACCGGGGTGACGGTGGCGATCATCGACGCCTACGCCTCGCCGACGCTGATGGCGGACGGCAACCGCTACGCCGCCAACCACGGGCTGCCGGCGCTGACGAGCGCGAACTTCACGCAGATCATCCCCAAGGGCATCTACAACGTGCCGGCGGCCGAGGTCACCGAGGCGTACGGGTGGTGGGGCGAGGAGTCGCTCGATCTGGCCGCGGTGCACGGCTCGGCGCCGGGTGCGGCGATCGTCTACATCGGGTCGCGCGACAGCGGCACGTCGCTGACGGTCGCGCTGATGAACGCGATCTACAACCACCAGGCCGACATCATCACCAACAGCTACGGCTACAACGGCGAGTCCGTGTCGCCGGCCGAGGTGGCGGCGGACGACCAGGCGTTCATGGCGGCGGCGTCCATGGGCATCACCCTGCTGTTCAGCTCGGGCGACGACGGCGACCTGTCGCAGCTCAACGGCGTGGCCGGCGGGTCGTGGGAGGCGACCAGCGCGTACGTCACCGGCGTGGGCGGCACCTCGCTCGGGGTGATCAACGCGGCGGGCAAGAAGGACGAGTACGGCTGGGGCACCTACCGCGCGTACCTCGCGGGCACCACGGTCAACAGCGGCACGTCGATCACCACCAGCGGGGTGGCGAAGACCACGGTGGCGGGCGTGAGCCAGGACGCCTACGCGTTCTACTCCGGCGCCGGGGGCGGGCTGAGCCTGCTCGAGGCGCAGCCGGACTACCAGGCGGGCGTGGTGCCGGACGCGCTGGCGACCACGCTGTTCGAGGCGAGCGGCAACACGATCGCCCTGTCGCCGCACCGGGTGAGCCCGGACGTGGCCATGGTGGCCGATCCGTACACCGGGTACCTGTACGGCGAGACGCAGACCGTCGCCGGCGACCCCGTCAGCGATTCGGGCTGCACGCCGCTGAGCGGCACCACCGAGTACTGCGAGGAGGCGATCGGCGGCACCAGCCTGGCCTCGCCGCTGATGGCCGGGGCGTTCGCGGTGATGAACCAGGCGCGGCTCGCCAAGGGCAAGGCGCTGGTCGGCTTCGCCAACCCGCTGCTGTACTCGCTCAAGGTCGGCACCGGGGCCGGGCTGAAGGGCGGGCCGGTCAACCAGGTCGTGCCGCCGGCGACGCCGGTGTCGCTGCTGCGCGGCTACGCCAACGACCTGACGCGGGTGCGCGTGATCACCGTGAACTCGGTGCCGACGTTCGCCGAGACCACGCCCTACCCGCTCCAGGTGTGCGGGCTGGCGATCTGCGAGGGGCTCGACGACGTGTTCAACGTGGTCACGCCCGGGTACAACGACGTCACCGGGCTCGGCGTGCCGTTCCTGCCGGACCTGATCAAGCACTAGGCGTCGTGGAGGCGGGGGGCCGGTGGCTCCCCGTTTGCGTTTCCGAGGCCAAGGAAGGCCGGGCTCCGCCCGGACCCGCCAGGGGCGAGCCGCCCCTGGACCGGCCCTGCCGAGAGGCCATCTCCGATCGGCGCAGGAATGGCCGGGTCTGGCGGAGAGCGGCCTGCCGGCCTCGCAGATGAGGATGCGAAGAGCGCGCGGCGCCGTTCGGACGCGAGCGGGTGGGATCGCCTTGCGCGGGCACGTCACGACCTGGCGGCTGGCTGCACCGAAGCCCAGCATGCTATCCGTGGACGATGGCCCTTGTCGAAGTAAGACCTGTCGTCCGGTCTGATGCAGGTGAGTTGATCCGGAACAACGTCGCGAGCCGCGCCCATCATGAGCCCTGGTTGCGGGCATTCACGGACAGAGAAGGCTTCGAGGCCTGGTTTTCAGGCCTTGTCAGTGGCGCGCATGTCGGTCTCGTCGCGCGTGAAGTGGTCTCTGGAGGCGTCGTCGGGATAATCAACCTGAACGAGATCTCCCTCGGGAACTTCCAGAGCGCCTATCTCGGATACTACGGGATGGTGGATCTTGCGGGACGCGGGTTGATGAAGGAGGCCCTTCGCGAGGTGGCGCGCTACGCTTTTGCCGAAGTCGGTCTTCATCGCCTGGAAGCGAGCATCCAGCCAGCGAACATCCGTTCGACTGAACTCATCAAGCGGATCGGCTTTCGCAGGGAAGGCTTCTCGCCAAGATACCTCAGGATCAATGGCGTCTGGTGCGATCACGAGCATTGGGCCCTGCTGTCTGACGAGCCTGTCCTCTAGAGGGTGGGACGCCCATCCATGACCGGACGGGCTTTCGCAGCGGCCCTGGCTGCCTCGACCGCCCCGGAGTGGTTCGCCGGCATTGCCGTTCGAGTGTCCGGTCGCAGGCACGTCCGAACCGCCGCCAACCGGTCGACATAGGTCAGCAGCCGCCGGTCCGGCACCGGGCAGGGACAGGCCCTCGAAGGATGCGCTCCAGGGGCGCGGCCCTTGGCGGAGTCTGGGGCAGAGCCTCGACCTTGCCTGCTACGCCAGGGTTTCGTAGCGGGCGAGTTGCCACGCCCCGGGTTCGGCGGCGGCCAGCGCGTACCATTCGTCGACCAGGGGGTGGGCGCGGACGGCGTCGCAGTAGGCGGTGGCGTCGTCGGGCAGGGGCGGGCGGTAGGTCAGCAGGCGGGCGGCGACGGGGGCGAACATGGCGTCGGCGGCGTTGAAGGCGGGGCCGAACAGGAACGGGCCGCCGGCGCCGAAGCGGGCGCGGGTGTCGCGCCAGATCGCGGCGATGCGGGCGAGGTCGCGGGCGGTGGCGGGGTCGGCGGCCAGGCGGGGGCCGAGGATGGCGTAGTCGGGGCGGCCGAGGTTCATGGGCATCGCGACGCGAAGGGCGCGGAAGCCGGCGTGCATCTCGGCGGAGATCGAGCGGGCGTGGGCGCGGGCGGGGCGGTCGGCGGGCCACAGGGCGGGGGCGAGCTCGGCGCAGTACTCGCAGATGGCGAGGCTGTCCCAGGTTTCGGTGTCGCCGTGGCGGAGGGAGGGGACGAGGCCGCTGGGGGTGTCGGGGGCGTTCGTGCCGAGGGGGAGGACACGGTCGGACACGTCAAGGCCGGCGAGGCGGACGGCGAGCCAGCCGCGCATGGACCAAGAGGAGTAGCGGCGGGTGCCGAGGGTGAGGACGCCTTCGGGCATGGGGGGACTCCGGAAGCAAGGTTGAGGCTCTGCCCCAGACTCCGCCAAAGGCTCGCCTTTGGAAACCTTGACTTCAGTAGTGCCAGTCCAGGGCGGCTCGCCCTGGCGGGTCTGGGCGGAGCCCAGGCTTGCTTTCTGTTCTAGCCGAGGAGGCCTTTCTGCCAGGCGTATCGGCAGAGCATGGCGACGCTGACGGTGACGATGGTGGGGCGGATGAGGCGGGCGCCGCGGGTGGTGACGACGGACGCGCCGATGCGGGCGCCGACGACCTGGCCGGCGGCCATGGCCAGGCCGATGGGCCAGTCGATGCGGCCGAGCCAGACGAAGATCGCGAGCGCGGCGGCGTTGGAGGCGAGGTTGAAGACCTTGGCGCTGGCGGTGGCGCGGACGAGGTCCCAGCCGCGCAGGCCGACGCCGGAGAGGGCGAAGAACGAGCCGGCGCCGGGGCCGAAGAAGCCGTCGTAGAAGCCGATCGCGGGCAGGACGAGGGCGGTGAAGGGGGCGGCGCCGAGGCGCGGCGTGCGCTCGACCTCGCCGGCGCGGGGGGCGGCGATGAAGTAGAGCGCGATGGCGGCGAGGACGACGGGGACCAGGACGTCGAGGCGGCGGGCGTCGACGCGCTGCACCGCGAGGGCGCCGGCGGCGGCGCCCGCGAGGACGGTGGCGAAGGGCAGCGCGAGGGTCGTGGGGGAGAGGCGGCTCTCGCGCAGGAGGCTGGCCGAGGAGGTCAGCAGGCCGACGGTGCCCTGGAGCTTGTTGGTGCCGAGCGCCAGCAGCGGGGGGAGGCCGCCGAGGAGGAGGGCGGGGATGGTGACGAGGCCGCCGCCGCCGGCGAGGGTGTCGACGAAGCCGGCGACGACGGCGACCAGGGCGTAGCCGAGGAGGGTGGCGGGGTCGGGCATGGGG
>CAXSER010000186.1:0-6108 GCA_964236315.1 uncultured Acetobacteraceae bacterium
CCAAAGGCGAGCCTTTGGCGGAGTCCAGAGGCAGAGCCTCTGGCCTTGCCTTGCCGTCCTACGCTTCTTCGTCGGCGTGCTTGGCCGCGTGCTTCGCCGCAGCCGCCGCGGCCTCCTCGGCCGCCTCGCGGTCGGCCGTCGACTTCTGCTCGGCGTGGCGCGTGTAGAGGCCGAGCGCCTCGACCGTGTGCCGGTTGGCGATCTCCGTCTGCTCCGCGGCGGCGATGCCGAAGCGCTCCGCCTTCTCGAAGTTGCCGGACTCGCAGTGCTTGGCGGCCTCGTGGTGCGCGCGCGCCGCGGATTCGAGCTGCTGCGCCGCCTTGAGATGGTTCTCGGCGCCCAGCGTCTTCGTGTCGTCCAAGGTCGTTCTCCCGTTTGCGCGGCGTCACGTGCGCCGTTCGCGGCGCGGAGGCAACCCGCGACGATGCCGCGCGGTTGTCACGGCGTCACCGCGAACCGTGACACCCAGGGAGCACGCCATGCCAGAGTCCACGCACACCACGGGCGACACCCCGGTCGAGGGCATCGACCCCGGCGGCACCCACTCCACGCACCCGGGCAAGCCCACCGACAAGGGCCCGACCGTCGAGAACACCGTCGAGAGCGGCGACCAGAACACCCACCCGGAGCGCAACACCGGCACCACCTGACCCGGCGCCGCCACGCCCGGTTGCGGGAGACGCCCCAATACCGTCCTGCGCGGCGTGACACGACCCCCTCGCAGGCCGTGATCCGTCACGCCCGACAGGACAGGAATGTCCTGCGGGACGTGACGGAATCCCTCGCGGAATCCGGTTCTGTCACGTCGCACAGGACGGGAATGTCACGCCGGACAGGACGTCATGCCATGCCCCGGCGACGCCAGCCGCTCCCTAGGCCGCTGCCGGCTTCCCTGCCGGGCCCTCCTCCGCCCCCGCCGCATCGGACCCCTCGTCCGCCGACGGGGCCGGATGCCCGGTGCGCGTCAGCGTCCAGTACAGCGGTCGCCTCCCCGCCGCGAACGCCTTGGCCTCGTAGCGCGTGGGCGGCCAGCCGTCCGGACGCAGCGTCGCGGGTGCCGCGCCGGCGAACCACGGCTGCCCGCCCAGCACCTCCGCCACCCACGCCTGGTACGTCGGATCGTCCGTGGCGATATGCCAGGCGCCGCCCTCCCGCACCGCGCGCGCCAACGCGGGCAGCAGGTGCGGGTGCACGAACCGCCGCTTGACGTGGCGCGACTTCGGCCACGGATCGGGAAACATCAGGAACAGCCGGTCGAGGCAGCCCGCCGGCAGGGCGCGGATCAGCGTCCTGGCGTCCCCGTCCCAGACCCGCAGGTTGGGCGGCAGCGCGCCGTCCGCCTCGCCCCCCTCGGCCACCAGACGCGACATCAGCGAGCACAGCCCCTGCTCGAACACCTCGCAGGCGATCAGCCCCGCGTCCGGATGCGCCGCGATCTGCGCCAGCGCGTGCTCGCCGCCGCCGAAGCCGACCTCGAGCCATAGCCGTGCCGGCCGCACGGGAAAGCCGCCGAGCGGATCGGAGGGGTCGGACAGCCGCAGCCTCGGCAGCGTCGCCGCCAACAGGAGCTCCTGGCGCGGTCGCAAGGCATGGCTGCGCTGCCGACCGTACAGCCGGTCGGGCGGCGGCTTGACCCCGCCGCCCTGTCCCGCGCGGACCGGCTCCGCCCCCGCCTGGAGGGGCGTGCCCTCCAGGACGGGGTTCACCTGCCCAGGGCCGAGCGCAGCGCCGGCACCAGGTCGGTCTTCTCCCAGGTGAACGTGCCCAGCGCGTCGTCCGGCTTGCGGCCGAAGTGGCCGTACGCCGAGGTCACGCCGTAGATCGGCCGGTTCAGCTTGAGGTGCTCACGGATGCCGCGCGGCGAGAGGTCCATGACCGCCTGCAGCGCCTTGACCAGCGCGTCGTCGTCCACGTCGTGCCCGCTGCCGTCGAGGTCCACGTACACGGAGAGCGGGTGCGACACGCCGATCGCGTAGCTGATCTGCAGCGTGCAGCGCTCCGCCAGGCCCGCCGCCACCACGTTCTTCGCCAGGTAGCGGCACGCGTACGCCGCGGAACGGTCGACCTTGGTCGGGTCCTTGCCGCTGAACGCGCCGCCGCCGTGCGGGGCCGCGCCGCCGTAGGTGTCGACGATGATCTTGCGCCCGGTCAGGCCGCAGTCGCCGTCGGGCCCGCCGATCACGAAGTTGCCGGTCGGGTTCACGTAGAATTCCGCCTCCGGGCACATCCACCCCTCGGGCAGCAGCGAGGCCACCAGCGGCGTCAGCCGCGCCTTGAGGTCCTTCTGGTCGACCCCCTCCTCGTGCTGCGTCGACAGCACGATCGAGGTGGCGCCCACCGGCTTGCCGTCGACGTAGCGCAGGGTGACCTGGCTCTTCGCGTCGGGCAGCAGCCCGGCCACGCGCTCGTCGCCGGCGCGCTTCAGCTCGTTGATCCGGCGCAGCATCAGGTGCGCGTAGTGGATCGGAGCCGGCATCAGCTCCTCGGTCTCGGTGGTGGCGTAGCCGAACATGATGCCCTGGTCGCCGGCGCCCTCGTCCTTGCCGCCGGCGCTGTCGACGCCGGCCGCGATGTCGGCGGACTGCGCGTGCAGGTGGCTTTCGAAGCTCGCCTTGCGCCAGGAGAAGCCCTCCTGGTCGTAGCCGATGTCGCGCACCGCCTCGCGCACCAGCAGCTCGAGCTGGTCGGAGGTCACGCTCGCCGGGCCACGGGTCTCGCCGGCCAGGATGATCCGGTTCGTGGTCACCATCGTCTCGCAGGCCACGCGGGCATACGGGTCGGCGCGCAGGAAGGCGTCGAGCACGGTGTCGCTGAGCCGGTCCGCCACCTTGTCCGGGTGCCCTTCGGACACCGACTCGGATGTGAACAGATAGTCGCCCTTGTCGCGCATGGATTTCTCCTCTTGTCGCGATTCCATGGGACGAGCCACCGGCCGCGTGCGGTCCGAGAGCCGTCGCGCCGGCCCGATGCCGAGGCAGCGCGGGTGTGGCGGATCGGCACCCAGGAATCAAGCGTGTGCTGCGGTGCAGCAAGAAAGCCGGGAGGCGAGCAGCCCCCCGGACCCCGGCGCAACCGGTGCCGCCCGGCCTGAGCCTTCGAGATGCGGGTCCGGGGGCGCCTGCCCCCGGCGGGTCCAGGGCAGGGTCCTGGCCTTGCCTCAGCGCAGCCCGAGCACGTCCGTCATCCCGTACAGCCCCGCCTCGCGCTCCCGCAGCCAGAGTGCCGCCCGGATCGCGCCGCCCGCGAACACCCCCCGGTCGAACGCGCGGTGCGTCAGCGCGATGTGTTCGCTGGCGCCCGCGAACAGCACGGTGTGCTCGCCCACCACCTGCCCGCCGCGCAGCGAGGCGAAGCCGATCTCGCCCTCGGTCCGCGCGCCCGCCTGCCCCTCTCGCGTCGTGCGCATCACGTCCGCCAGCGCCACGCCACGCCCCGCCGCCACCGCGCGCCCGAGCCCGAGTGCCGTGCCGCTCGGCGCATCCACCTTCTGCCGGTGGTGCATCTCGACGATCTCCGCATCGTATTCGGCTGCCGGCAGCACGGCCGCGAGCCGCTCCGCCATCGCCAGCACCAGAACGACCCCCGGCGCGAAGTTCGGCGCGTGCACCACCGCGGCCCGCCCCGACGCCGCGATCACCGCCTCCTCGTCCGGCGCCGACAGCCCCGACGTGCCGAGCACCCACCCCGTGCCCGTGGCCGCGATGGCCGCGGCGTGGGCCTGGACCGTGGCCGCATTGGTGAAATCCACGACCACGTCGCTGGCGCGCGCCAGGGCCGCGAAATCGCCCAGGATCGGGACACCGCCTGGCGGCACCGCAGTCGATCCCTGCCGCAGCGTGCCCCCGGACAACGTCGCGCCGACCCTCTGCGCCTCCGCGGCCAGCAGGCGGCCCATGCGACCGGCAATGCCGGCAATCCCGATGCGCATCACCACCCCCAGAGAAGAAAGCAAGCCTGGGCTCTGCCCAGACCCGCAAAGGGTCCGAGGACCCTTTGATCCCTTTGACTTAAGAGAAGGCGATCCAAGGGCCCAGCCCTTGGCGGAGTTTGAGGCAGAGCCTCAACCTTGCTTCAGCTTCGCCCCTCGAAGAAGCTCGCGACCTTGGCGAAGAACCCCTCGCTGTCCGGGTGCCCGCGCGTGTTGTCGCGCGCCTCGGACTCGAACTCCTCCAGCAGCTCGCGCTGCCGCTTGGTGAGGTGCTGCGGCGTCTCGACCGCGAACTGGATGTACATGTCTCCCCGCGCCGCCGAGCGCAGCACCGAGAATCCCTTGCCGCGCAGGCGGAGCTGCTCGCCCGACTGCGTGCCCGGCTGCACCTTGACGCGCGAGCGCGTGCCGTCGATCGCCGGCACCTCGACCTCGCCGCCGAGCGCCGCCCGCGTCAGCGGCAGCGGCACCCGGCAGAACACGTTGGCGCCGTCGCGCTGGAAGATCTCGTGCGCCTTGACGCCGACGTGGACGTAGAGGTCGCCCGGCGTGGTCCCCTGCCCGCCCGCCTCGCCCTCGCCGGTGAGGCGGATGCGGGTGCCATCCTCCACGCCCGCGGGGATCGCCACCTGCAGGCTGCGCTCGCGCTGCACGGTGCCGGCGCCGGCGCACACCCGGCACGGGTTGCGCACCACGCGCCCGGTGCCGCCGCAGGTCGGGCACGACCGCTCGACCAGGAAGAACCCCTGCTGCGCGCGCACCTTGCCGGCGCCGCCGCAGGTGCCGCAGGTCTCCGCCGTCTTGTCCTTGGACTCCGAGCCGGTGCCGGCGCACGCGTCGCACGCCACCCGGGTCGGCACGCGCAGCTGCGTCTTGGTGCCGGAGAACGCCTCCTCCAGCGTGATCTCGACCTGCGCGCGCACGTCGCCGCCCGTGCGCGCCCGCCCGCCGCGGCGCCCGCCGCCACCCATGAAGTCGCCGAACATCTGGTCGAAGATGTCGCCCAGGCCCCCGGCGCCGGCGGCCTGCTCGAAGCCGCCGCCGCCCTGCTCGAAGGCGGCATGGCCGAAGCGGTCGTAGGCGGCGCGCTTCTGGTCGTCCTTGAGGACGTCGTAGGCCTCGCTGACCTCCTTGAACTTGGCTTCCGCCGCGTGGTCGCCCGGGTTGCGGTCCGGGTGGTACTTCATCGCGAGCTTGCGGTATGCCTTCTTCAGGTCGTCGGCAGAAGCGTCGCGAGGCGCTTCGAGCGTCGCGTAGTAGTCGCTTTTCGCCATGGGCGCTCTCTTACGGAAGACCGGAGGGTCGGGGCGACACGGCCTTGCAACGATCGGGCCGAAGAAAGGCCAGGGCGCTGCCCTGGACCCGCCAGGGGCAGCGCCCCTGGACCGGCGTCAGTTTAGGGGCAGGTCAAGCGGGGCAAACGCCACGCGTGGCCGGGAAGCAGGTGCGCCCCGGCCACCATGGTCAAGCCGGCCGGATCAGGCCGACTTCTTCTTGTCGTCGACCTCCTCGAACTCCGCGTCCACGACCTTGTCGTCATGCGCGGCGCCCGAGGCGGCACCCTGGGGCGCGCCGGTCTCGGGCTCGGCGCCGGCCTCGCCCTGCGACTTGTACATGGCCTCCCCGATCTTCATCGCGGCCGTGCTCAGGCGCTCGGTCGCGGCCTTGATCGCCTCGGCGTCGCCGCCCTCCATCGCCGTCTTCGCGGCGGCAAGCGCGGCCTCGGCCTCGCCCTTGTCCTGCGCCGGCAGCTTGTCGCCGTGCTCCGCCAGGTTCTTCTCGACCTGGTGGACCATGCCCTCGGCCTGGTTGCGCGCCTCGATCGCCTCGCGCTTCTTCTTGTCGGCCTCGGCGTTGGTCTCGGCCTCTCGCACCATGCGCTGGATGTCGGCGTCGCTCAGCCCGCCGCTGGCCTGGATGCGGATCTGCTGCTCCTTGCCGGTAGCCTTGTCGCGCGCCTGGACGCTGACGATGCCGTTGGCATCGATGTCGAACGTCACCTCGATCTGCGGCACGCCGCGCGGCGCAGGCGGGATGCCGGTGAGGTCGAAGTTGCCCAGCGCCTTGTTGTCGGACGCCATCTCGCGCTCGCCCTGGAACACCTTGATGGTGACCGCGCCCTGGTTGTCGTCGGCGGTCGAGAACACCTGGCTCTTCTTGGTCGGGATCGTGGTGTTGCG